>CAMLDJ010000345.1 GCA_946478755.1 uncultured Pedobacter sp.
GGCATGATCACATCCCTCGCGAGTTCATCCAGCCGCAGGGTCCTGGCTACAACATCCAGGTTTTCCAGCTCGGCCAGCAGACCGTCCGAATTTTTAAGGATGATGGCCCCCAGGATCATCGGGGCTAGGATACCAGCAAATTTATTGCAGATGCCCATGATGCTGATGCGCTGTGCCGCTCTTGCCGGGTCGCCCAACTTGGTGATGTATGGGTTTACGGCCGTTTGCAGCAGCGTCGTACCTGCCCCTACGACAAACAATCCCAGCAGGAAAAGCGGATAATAACGCATCATGGCTGCCGGAATAAACAGCAGACAGCCGGCAGCCATGATGAGGAGGCCGACCTGCATTCCTTTGATGATGCCTGTACGCTGTAATATCCTGCTGGAAGGCAGGGCCATAAAGGTATAGGAGATATAAAAGGCAAAGGTCACCAGGTAGGCCTGCCATTCTTCCAGCTCACAGGCAATGCGCAGGTAAGGGATCAGCGTTCCATTTACCCAGGTAACAAAACCAAAGATGAAAAAGAAAAAGCCGATCGTCATTACCTGTTTGATATAAGTAGCGCTTGTTGCCGGTTTGTTGATGTTTACCACTGCCTCCATAATCTATATTTAAGTTTAAAGTTCAACCTTCTCCATTTTAGGCGCGAGCAGGTGTATGACGAGCCATGCGACGAGGAAGGAACATCCGCAGACCAGGAAAATGATGTTGTAACCTGCTACGATATTTCCTGTCGCTTTATAAAAATCGAGGATAAAACCAATAAACATCGGGAAAAGTACGCCGCCTATTGCACCGGCCATCCCTCCCAGCCCTACCACCGAGCTCACTGCTTTTTTCGGGAACATGTCGGAAACAATGGTAAAAATATTGGCACTCCAGGCCTGGTTTGCCGCTACCGACAAGCTGATGAGGGCAATAACAAACCACATATTGGTGGTATAGCGGGTAGCCATTACAGGGATCACACAAATCGCTGCTACCATCAATGCCGCTTTGCGGGCCCTGTAAACCGGCCAGCCTTTTTTGATGAGCCAGGAAGAGAGATAACCACCACCTATACTGCCGATCATGGTACCGGTGTACACGATGACCAGTGGCAGGCTTGGCTTTTTAAGATCAAGGTGAAAATAAGTGGCAAAATAGGAAGGCAACCAGAACAGGAAAAAGTACCAGATCGGATCTGTGAAAAACTTACCCGCGATAAAAGCCCAGGTTTGCTTCAGGCCCAGCAGCTTTTTCCAGGTAACCGTGCTGGTATCGTTGTCTTCCCCGGCGGCATCTTCATCGCTATTGATATAGGCCAGCTCTGCAGCTTTCAATTTCTTCTGTTTAACGGGGATCTCGTAAAAGGAGACCCAGGCTGCAAGCCAGATAAAGCCCAATGCCCCGGTCACTATAAAGGCCATTTGCCAGCCATATACGGCAAGTATCCATGGCACCAGGATAGGTGCTACGCAGGCCCCGATATTAGATCCGGAGTCGAAAATCCCCACCGCAAGCGCCCTTTCTTTCTTTGGAAACCATTCTGCTACCGTTTTCACTCCAGCCGGATAATTTCCCGATTCGCCTATACCCAGTAAGGCGCGCATGGCCCCAAAGCCAAAGGTTGTTCTTACTGCAGCGTGCAGCATGGCGGCAATGCTCCATACAGTAACCGAAATGGTATAGCCCAATTTTGTGCCAATTTTATCGATCACTTTCCCATAAATCAGCTGCCCCAGGGCATAACAAGCGGTGAAGGCCATTACAATATGACTATAATCGGTCTCCGTCCAGCTGAATGTCTTTTCCAGCCCCGGTTTCAGCAGGCCCAGGATCTGCCTGTCCAGATAATTGATGGTTGTTGCGGCAAAAAGCATGAAGCAAATGAACCACCTGTAATTTCCGGTCTTAGTTTCCTTTATCATAATGGGTGTAGCTGGTATCTGTTTTTTAATAGGTTCATCAGGTACAGGTTGTTTTGCCACTGCTGCTCTTCCGGCTGACCTGCAGGCATATAAGGCGGAGGTCCAAACTCAGGTGTTATGGTCAGGAATTCATGCCTGGCATGTGCCACTACCTTGTCCCAGCAATTCAAATGAAAGTCCAGCGCTTCCCGGTATATGGGCAAGGAGGGGTCTGCCACCTGTGGCCCCTGCGCAAAGCCTACCCTGGCATGAATGTGCCTGGTCCGACTAATGGCTATATCGACTGCTTCCGGCTGATCCTGAAGTAAACTTTCGGCTACCGCGCACCAGTGTGAGATATCCAGCGTAAGCTGCAATGAAGTACGTTCCTGCAGGTAAGGCAGCGTCACATACGCTGCATAGGCAAACCGGCTCCTGTGTGTTTCATGAACCACCTGCACCCCCGTATCTCCGGCAACCATTTCCGCGATGTCCAGCAGCTCAGCGTTCTGCGCATGCGTAAAGAAATCCCTGCCCGTATGGGAATTGATGAACAAGGGCTTTAAAGCGGCCAGCTTACGCAACCTGTCTTCGTATTTTTGGCGATGCACACCGATCGCCGCATCTGCCGTTTCCCAATGCTGGGCAATAAATTTCAGTCCGTATTTGTCCAGTCCCCCGCGGAATTCCTCCCCCTCCTCCTCTGGAGGCAGATCTGTTTCTACGCCCTGATAACCATGTGCGACGATCCGGCTAAAAAAATCATCCCAGCTCCCCGTTTTTTGCCCCCATGTTGTACAAAAGTAAAGTATCCTCATAAGCGCTGTTTCAAGGGTTCTTCAAATAACAAGGGATGGAACTGCCCGCCCATTTTTGTTCCCTTTGGGATAGGTATGGCACCAGACATCAGTTCCTTATCGGAATCTGACAAGGTACCATCAGCAAAGGCGTTCAACACAAAAGCCCTGCGCGCATGTGCCGACCTATTCTCATAAGAGCCATGGACCAGTAAAGGGTGATGGAAGGTGCCATAGCCTTTTTTCAATTCGATCGGCATGGGTTTAAACTCCGCACGTTGCTGTTCATTCAGCTGGGCCAGCAGTCCGTCCATTTCTCCTGCCAGCTCAGGTTTATCGAGCAGCCCCCAGCGATGACTGCCAGGCACATAATACAAACACCCATTCTCGGTAGTGGCATCATCCAGACCTATCCAGCAGGTAAGGTGCTGCATGGGAATAGTCCTTGTCCAGTACGAATAATCCTGGTGCCAGGCCACCACTCCGCCATGTAATGCTGGTTTATAAAACAGTTGATCATGCCAGAAACGAACGCCTCTTTCGCCAAGTAACTGGCTGGCGGCCATCACAAATGCCGGGTTCCAGAGTACATCATGAAAGGCCACAGTAACCCGCCATGCACCTAGTGCGTGGAAAAGCACTGCATCCGGATCGGCCGATTCATTGGAATAGAATTCATGAAACAAGTGATTGGCGGGATGACCTGGATCTACAATCGCATTGAGGTCATTTTGCAGAATGGTGATCTGCGCTTCATCCAAAAACTTAATACCGCTTACATAACCATACTCGCGGTAGCTTTCCAGTTGTTCTTCATTAAGGCGATAAGGTTCCCATTCCTCCGGGCTTTCCGGCCATTTAAACAGACCGGAAACCTGGTGATGATATTCAGACAGATCTTTATATTCCATATTCAATATATTATTTAAAACATAAACCAGTACACACTGGCACACAATGCTATATAAATATAAACAATAGCGATTAGTTAATCTTTAAATTCATCATTCTTTAGTTGTCTGTCGCCCGCATTATTCTTGCCGTGATCAAATCCCCGCTCGCGTTCATATTTAATCATTTCGGCGGGTCTGAAATTCAGAATAAAGGCCCTGCGTTCGGTATTGGTTGAATTGCCCCTGCTGTAATGTAGCGTCCTGCCCTGATGGAAAGTACAGGAACCTGGCTTGAGCTCAATGTATACCCCTTCCTCTTCAGCGGCATCGCAGGTCAGTGCACCACCTGCTTTACCGGCAAAACGATGCGGCCTTACCTCTTTTAAATTGGATCCCGGCACAAACCACATGCAGCCATTGTTTAGTGTTGCCTCGTCTAAGGCCAGCCAACAGGTAGCGGCCCGTTTATCCGGTACATTTAACCAGTAAGCCTCATCCTGGTGCCAGGGTGTAGGTGTATTCGTATTCGGGGCTTTATTGATCAGCATATCAAAATCCATTTCGGCATCAGCGCCGATCAGTTCGCGGCTGATGGCCAATGCCCGCTGATGAAAAGACATATCTGCCAGCTCCTTTACAAAATCACTTGGCCACATGATCTGGGTGATGTTCTCCCTGGTTTTATTTTCCCCTAATCCATCCCCAAGATCAGAACGGTTTGCCCCGACGTCGATCTTCTTTGTCAGGAACTTGTTGTAAATGATCTTATACTGTTCCACCTCATCTGATGTAATGATATCTTCAACCGTCAGATACCCGTTTTCCTTAAAAAAAGCAACCTGTTCATTAGACAAATAAGTTCTTTCCATACCTTATCCTATTAAATTATGATGAAGCCTGCACAAGAATTTGTGGTGGCAGTTCATACTTATATATTTGGTTTACTGAATTATTTTATCAAATTTAACTTTTGAGCCCAGGGATAACTTTCAATTTAGTAGGAACATACAATTTTATACATGTCTGATTTTGATACCCGCTCCACCACAGAAAGGAGCATCATAAATTTCAATAAGTTTAATCTTGAAGGAAAAGTCAGATTGGGACGGTATGCTTATAAGCATGTCCACGGAGAACTGGAAACCCATTCGCATGACGGGATGATGGAAATCTGCTATTGCGATAAGGGCATGCAGGTTTATGAGGTAAAGGGAAAGGAATACCAGATCAGGGGCGGCGACGTGTTTATCACTTTTCCCAATGAGCCGCATGGAACAGCCCAGCATCCGGAAGAAAAGGGAACTTTATATTGGGTCATTGTTCAGATACCCGAAAACGGAAGTTTTCTTCATTATGGTGAGGATGAATCGGCCGTGTTTATAAACGAACTGATGGGCATAAAGGAGCGGCATTTTAAAGGAACAGAAATGATGAAGAAGATGCTGGATCAACTTTTTTCGCTGCATGAGGAGCGGGAACAACAACCTGTACATAAGCTGCAAACCTTAAACCTGATCAGCAATTTCCTGTTGATGGTCGTTGAATATTCAAAAAAGAATGTTGCCAGGGAGCAATCGGACCGGATAGCTGAAATTAAGACCTTCATCCAGGATAACATTTACGAGAACCTCCCCATTGAAGTGCTGGCTAAAGAACTGTGCATGTCTGATTCGCATTTTAAAAGCTGGTTTAAAAAAGAATTCGGCATGCCCCCGGTCGATTATATTTTACGCAGCCGGGTTGAAGAAGGAAAAAAGCTATTGCAATTGCCGGAAGGAGAATCGGTGACGGCCATTGCCTTTAAGCTGAATTTTTCTTCTTCCCAATATTTCGCCACCGTATTTAAAAAATATACCGGCTTAAGTCCGGCTAAATTCAAACAACGCAGCCTGAGACTCTGAGTCTCGAACGTCATACTGGTGCCTGACAGTGCCCGGCCTTATTTCCTGTAACGAACCCCGCTTAAAGGCAGTCTTGCAGCTGAGTTGAACACCACTACTGATTTTG
>CAMLDJ010000346.1 GCA_946478755.1 uncultured Pedobacter sp.
CTGAAAACGTAAAATTAGCCCTGCAGTCTATCACCAGCAACAGATTGCGAACCATGCTAACTGCATTGATCATTGCTATTGGACTGTCTGCGCTTGTAGGCATCTTAACCACGCTTGATGCGGTTAAAAAAAGTATGACTGAAGCATTTTCCAGCATGGGGGCAAACTCTTTCACAATAAGGAACAGGGGAACAGGAATCAGGATCGGAGGCTCCGGACAGCGGCAAAAACCATTTGAATCGATAAGATACGAGCAGGCCCTGGCTTTTAAAGAACGGCTAAACACTCCCGCCAAGGTAGCTGTAAGTGTTGTTGCCAGCCGCGGTGCCACGGTTAAATTTGGCACAGAAAAAACAAATCCTAACATTAGCATACAAGGAGTAGATGAGAATGGACTGAATTCCCAGGGACTGGAACTGGCTTTGGGACGAAATTTTAATTTGGCAGAAACTGAATCAGGAAGCAACATCTGCATTATTGGAAGTGAGGTCAGGGAAAAGCTTTTTAAAAACAAGTCGCCGCTTGATCAGATCATTAATGTTGGCAACAGCCGTTTAAAGGTCATAGGCGTTTTAGTATCCAAGGGGCAAAGCATGGGCTTTAGCGGCGACCGCGCCGTCTATGTACCTTTATTAAAAGCAAAACTGATCAATTCCAATTCCAATCCGTCTTATACCATAACGGTGATGGTCCCAAGTAATGACATCATGGATAATGTTATCGGAGAAGCAACAGCTGAGTTTAGAAACATCAGAAAAATGCGTGTTACGCAGCCCAATAACTTTGAGATCACAAAAAGTGATGCCATGGCGCAAACGCTTTTTGAAAATTTGCGTTACATCGTTTGGGGGGGCATAGCGATTGGTATAATTACTTTAATGGGTGCATCCATAGGTCTGATGAATATTATGCTGGTCTCTGTTACAGAAAGGACCCGCGAAATCGGCATCAGAAAGGCCATTGGGGCAAATCCCGCCATTATACGGAAACAATTCCTGATAGAAGCCATCATGATCTGCCTGATGGGCGGTGCATTGGGGATATTCCTGGGCATAGCCATTGGAAACCTGATCTCCTTAGGAATGGGGGGCTCTTTCCTCATCCCATGGGAATGGATCTTTGGTGGTTTCGCTGTATGTGTCCTTGTGGGTATAATTTCCGGATATTACCCTGCAAAAAAAGCCTCTAAACTGGATCCAGTAGAGGCTTTAAGATACGAATAGGTAGCGTTTACCTTCCGTGATATTGTGTGTCGTAATAGGCCTGATAGTTCCCGGAGGTCACGTTGCCAAGCCATTCCTCATTTTCAAGGTACCAGTCGACCGTTTTCTCTAAACCTTCCGCAAATTGCAGACTGGGAACCCAGTTTAATTTATTTTGAAGTTTGGTCGAATCTATCGCATAACGCAGGTCATGGCCTGCCCTGTCAGTAACAAAAGTGATCAGCCTAGCAGACTCGCCTTCCTCACGTCCTAATTTCCGATCCATGATGTTACATAGCAAATGGATCAGGTCAATGTTCTTCCACTCATTGTGACCACCTATGTTATAAGTCTCACCGGTTTTTGCCTCATGAAAGATCACATCAATAGCCCTGGCATGATCTTCCACCCACAGCCAGTCGCGCACATTCTCTCCTTTCCCATAAACAGGAACAGGCTGGTTATTTTTTATGTTGTTAATGGCCAGAGGAATCAATTTCTCAGGGAAATGATGAGAACCATAGTTATTAGAACAGTTAGAGATCACGACGTTCAAGCCATACGTATCATGATATGCCCTCACAAAATGATCTGATGACGCTTTTGACGCCGAATATGGGCTATGCGGATCATAAGCCGTAGTTTCGGTAAACATCCCCGTATCTCCCAGCGCCCCATAAACCTCATCCGTAGAGACATGATAAAAGCGTTTGCCTGCATAATCTCCTTTCCAGAACTCTCTGGCTGCATTCAGCAAATTTACGGTACCAATAACATTGGTCATCACAAAGGCAGTAGGATCTGTTATAGATCTATCGACATGAGATTCAGCAGCCAAATGAATCACGGCATCAAACTGTTCTTTCTGAAACAGCTCATTGATCTCTGAAGCATCCGTGATATCGGCTTTAATAAATCTGTAATTCTCCTTATCCTCAATATCAGTCAAATTCGCCAGATTCCCCGCATAAGTGAGTTTATCAAGATTTACAATTTCGTACTGAGGGTAATTGTTCACAAATCTCCGGACAACGTGAGATCCGATAAATCCTGCACCACCTGTTATTAATATTTTTTTCATCGATATAATGTTATTTCTATCACTAATTTTCTATAGTTCGTTTGGCAAGTCCAATGTTTTAGCGATCCCAGCTGTCTTATTGCTATAAACCTTGCCCAGTAATATATTTAAGGACTTTTTGAGGTCAAACTGCAGGTCTTCGTGCATCTTATTGTATTTATTTAAAACAGAAAGGGTTGTTTTCACAAAATAGACGGTCAATTTCTCGTTAAACTTATAAAGCGACGAGAAGACGCTTTCATCGAAATTGATAGGGATATGATTTAACAAATGAATTCTAAGCTCTATTTCACTGTTCAAATCCTTAGTCACCTTAAAATGATGATTAATGCTTCCATTTAATTTGCGTAGTTTTAATAAAGTTTCTTTTGAAGTCACCTTCCTGGATGCCATTAGATCCGCAATTTCTTTATCAATGTTATTCATTAACTTCTCCTGGCGCAATCTCAGGTCCTCTTCATTCTCCAGCAATTTAAAATGAAGATGTTCAGTCAAAACCTTATCCTTAGCTATCAATCTGAGCAACAGCTTATCCTTTTCCTTTTCAGGAAGAGATTTTATCTCCAGTTTCAGCTCCTTATGCTCACTTAATAACATTTAAAATGGGTTATCCTGCAAATACTTTTCCCATTTCCAGGCTGATGACATCATTTCGTTCAAACCCAATTCAGCTTTCCATCCCAAGTCCCTCGATGACTTGGTTACATCACCCCAAACCTTTTCAATGTCTCCCTCACGCCTGGCGCCGATCGTATAATTCAATTTCACACCGGTCGACTGCTCAAATGCTTCAATGATTTGCAACACAGAAGACCCTTTACCTGTTCCGAGGTTAAATACCTCATAATTGGAGCTTGCCTGGTCACTTTCCAGGCGTTTAATCGCAGCGACATGTGCTTTAGCTAAATCCACTACGTGGATATAATCTCGGATGGCACTGCCATCAGGAGTATCGTAGTCGTTCCCGTAAACGGTAATCGGACCGCGTTTGCCTATTGCGGATTGAGTAATAAAAGGCACCAGATTTTGAGGAACTCCGATAGGTAATTCTCCGATCAAAGCGGTATGGTGTGCACCCACAGGGTTAAAGTAGCGCAAAGATGTCACTTTAAGCTGAGGAGTTACTGCACAGGTTTCTTGCAAGATTTCCTCTGCAACCTGTTTAGTGTTGCCATATGGCGATTCTGCCTTTTTGGTTGGCGCGCTTTCATTTACAGGCAAAACATCTGGTTGTCCGTAAACGGTACATGAAGAAGAAAACACCAGGTTTATCTTGCTATCAAATGCATTGATCAGATTAATGAGTGAATAAAAGTTATTCCTGTAATACTTTAGAGGTTGCTGCACAGATTCGCCTACAGCTTTAAATGCTGCGAAATGAATCACACCAGAAATATCGCGGTGCTGTGAAACAAAATCTTTCACTTTGGGCTCGTCGGTCAGGTCCAATTGCACAAACTGAGGCTTGCTTCCTGTGATCGCTTCTATTTGCTGCAGTATTTTAGGGCTGGAGTTGGACAAATCGTCCACTATAATCACCTCATAACCGGCATTATGTAATTCCACTACCGTGTGTGAGCCGATAAAACCGGTACCACCGGTAACTAATATTTTAGACATCTTTTTATTAACGGTTATATCCTGTAAAATCTTTATGATCTTTGTTTGTCAAAGCTTCAACCGGCAAAGATTTGAAATACTCATAAGTAATTTTCAATCCTTCTGCCCTGCTCACCTGCGGCTCCCAGCCTAGAATAGACCTGGCTTTGGTAATATCCGGACGCCTTTGCTTAGGGTCATCAACCGGCAAATCTCTAAGTACTAGTTTTTGATTCGTTCCGGTCAGCTTGATAATCTCTTCCCCAAATTGTTTGATGGTGATCTCATCCGGATTTCCAATATTTACCGGCAAGGCATAATCACTAAGCAACAAGCGGTAAATTCCTTCTATCAGGTCATCAACATAGCAGAAAGAACGGGTCTGAGAACCATCACCAAATACGGTAAGGTCTTCGCCACGTAAAGCCTGACCAATAAAAGCAGGCAATACCCTTCCGTCGTTCAGCCGCATCCTTGGCCCATAAGTATTAAAGATCCTAACTATACGCGTCTCCAGGCCATGAAAAGTATGGTAAGCCATGGTCATGGCCTCTTGAAAACGTTTTGCCTCATCATAAACACCCCTGGGTCCAACCGGATTTACATTACCCCAATATTCTTCAGGTTGAGGGTTTACATTTGGATCACCGTAAACTTCGGATGTGGACGCAATCAGCATTCTTGCTTTTTTACTTTTTGCAAGTCCCAGCAGGTTATGCGTCCCTAAGGATCCTACTTTTAAAGTCTGGATAGGGATTTTTAAATAGTCGATCGGACTGGCGGGAGAGGCAAAGTGGAGAATGTAGTCCAGATCGCCTGATACGTGCACAAACTTGGAGACATCATGATGATAAAATTCAAAATTTGCCAACTCAAACAGATGCTGTATATTTTGCAGATCGCCAGTGATCAGGTTATCCATCCCTATTACATGGTAATCTTCTTTGATAAACCTGTCGCACAAATGCGATCCAAGAAACCCGGCTGCGCCGGTAATTAAAACTCTTTTACGTTTCATTAATTTATAAGCTTACGGCCAACACTATTATAATAATATCCTAAGTCAATCATTTTTTGCAGCTCATATAAATTTCGTCCGTCAAAAATAACCTTATTGCTCAGGCTCTCTTCCATTCTTTCAAAGTCAGGATTTCTAAATACTGACCATTCTGTTGCGATCAGTAAGGCATCTGCCTGAAGCAAGGCGTCGTATTGATTTTCTGCATAAGCTATTTTATCTCCTACAATTGCCTTCACATTGTTCATCCCTTCCGGATCAAATGCAGTAACTGTTGCGCCATGTTTAATCAATTCATCAATAATGTATAATGATGGAGCCTCACGGATATCATCGGTCTCGGGCTTAAATGCCAGTCCCCATAAAGCAAAGTGCTTTCCTTTCAGATCACCTTTGTAATACTTGAGCAGCTTATCAACCAATATAGTTTTTTGTTTTTCATTCACCTGCATTACAGATCTCAGGATCTGAAAATCATAATCATGTTCATCCGCAGATTTAGCGAGTGCCTGTACGTCTTTAGGGAAACAACTACCCCCATACCCAATGCCCGGGAATAAAAAGCGTTTACCAATCCTTGCATCGGATCCGATTCCTTTACGCACAGCATCTACATCCGCCCCAACGATCTCACAAAGATTTGCCACCTCATTCATAAAGGTGATCTTGGTTGCAAGAAAAGAATT
>CAMLDJ010000347.1 GCA_946478755.1 uncultured Pedobacter sp.
CCTTAAATGCATAAAACATTAAATATAGGTAACATGGGAACAATACCCAATAGGCAGTTCTAAGATCATACACGTCAGCAAAATAACCATAAAAAAGTGGCAAAATGGCATTTCCACAAAGACCCATGATCATGATCGATGCGCCCAGTTTGGTATACCTGCCCAGACCATCAAGTGCCAGCGGCCATATACCTGCCCAAACCAACGAATTTGCCAATCCAAGTAATACCACAAACCAGATAGAGATGTCGGCAGCATGCCCAAGGATGCTCACAGAGCCCCGGCCAAAAATAATTAAGAGCGTAAACACCGCGCCCAATAACGTACAGATGCGTAATACATGAACCTGGCTGATGATTTTAGGGATCATCAATATCCCTAAGATATAGCCGCATATGGTGGCGAACAAAGTATACGAAGGAAAAATTTTAGCTTCCAGTAAATGTATATTCATGGAACCGGCATAGCCGATAATGGTATCAATAGCGATAACCTGGGTCCCTACATGTAGAAATATGGCAATTGCCCCAAGTATGAGATGCGGGAATTGGAAAATGCTGGTCTTTCCGGAATTTGCAGCGGCCACATCTTCACTTTCCTGCTCTGTATCTATTTCGGGCAAAGGCGAATGGCGAACCATCAGGCCAAGACCAGTAAGCACGGCACCCACACAGGCGTAAGGAACAATTACTCTGCGGATCAGTTCGTCCAGCGCAGCACTTTTTTCAACACCATTCATCAAGGGCAACTGTTTAAAGAGTTCGCCATCTGTAGCTTTTAAAATGACTGCGGCAAACAGCAATGGCGCCAATATCCCTGCGCCCTTATTGCAGATGCCCATGATGCTGATGCGTTGAGCTGCCCTTTCCTTAGGTCCTAAAACGGTAATATAAGGGTTGGCAGCAGTTTGCAGTATGGCCAAACCCGCTCCTAAGGAAAACAAGCCCAGTAAAAAGATCTCATAAGTGCGTGTCAGCGCAGCCGGAACAAAAATAAATGCACCAACAGCCATTGTCCAGAAACCAATCATCATTCCCTTTTTAAAACCGACAGACTTTAAAAGAAAGGACGAAGGGACCGACATGACAAAATAAGAGATGTAAAAAGCAAAGGCAACCAGGTAAGATTCGAAATTCGTGAGTTCACAGGCGATCTTGAAATAAGGAATCAGGATGGCATTTATCCAGGAAACAAAGCCAAATATAAAAAACAATAACCCGATAATAAGAATAGAAATCAAGGTATCCCGCTTATTTAGAGAACTTACCGATACAGAAGAGATTTGTCGTTTGGCCATAGATGATTTGTATGATCTGAAAAACGAAACTAAGGATATCAGCACAGAATAAACCACTATAGAACAGATAAATGAGCGGCAACGCTACCGATAACGTTCTCGCTATTTTATTCGGTTTTATCGTCATATTCTTAAAACTCATTTAATAGATTTGAAGAAACTCATCACCATTTTAATCACAATTAATGAAGAACAATAGAAGAGATTTTTTAAAACTCGGCGGCCTGGCTGGTCTTGGCCTGGCCTCGTCAGGTATTTTATCGGCCTATACTTCCTCTCCTGACACTTCAAATCAGGACGATATTCTTAAACTGGCCAAAAGGGTGCACAAGCAGGAATTTAACATGAGCGGTTATGCGGCTCCTAAACTAGATACAGTGCGTATCGGTTTCATAGGCCTCGGCAACCGCGGCGCCGCAGCGGTAAAACGCATGGAGCGGATCGCTGGTACAAGTATCAATGCCTTGTGCGACCTGCGCCCGGAAAAAACGGCTGCGGCTGTCCAGAACTTAAAGCATACTGCCCACAAACCTGTCGTATACACAGATAAGGAAGAAGCATGGAAAAAACTCTGCGAACGTGACGATATCGATCTCATCTATATAGCCACCCCCTGGGAACTGCATACACCAATGGCCGTGTACGCCATGAACCATGGCAAGCATGTATGTACCGAAGTACCTGCCGCCACCTCTCTTGATGAGTGCTGGCAACTGGTGCAAACTTCTGAGCGTACAAAGAAACACTGCATGATGCTGGAAAACTGCTGCTATGATTTTTTTGAAATGCTTACCCTCAATATGGCAAGGCAGGGATTCTTTGGCGATATCATCCATTGTGAAGGCGCTTATATCCACGACTTACTGGAAGGAAATTTTTCAAAGTCCAAGTATTACGATATGTGGCGACTGAAGGAAAACACCAAACACAAAGGCAATTTATATCCTACACACGGACTTGGCCCGATATGCCAGGTGATGAACATCAACCGTGGTGACCAGATGAATTACCTGGTGTCAGTTTCTTCCGACGACTTCATGATGAGCGAAATGGCTAAGGAGCTGGCAGATAAAGATGCATTTTACAAACCTTATGTAGGCAAATCCTTCCGAGGCAATATGAGTACCACCACTATTAAAACACATCATGGACGCACAATAATGGTGCAGCACGACGTGACCTCACCAAGACCATATTCGCGTTTGCACCTGATTAGCGGCACAAAAGGTACTGCTCAGAAATATCCATTGCCGGCGCGCATTTCTACCAATCATGAAGGCTGGCTGTCTGAGACCGAATTTAAAGCGCTGGAAGAGAAATATACACCCAACCTCGTCAAAAAGATTGGCGAGATGGCGAAAGCCGTGGGTGGACATGGCGGAATGGACTTCCTGATGGATTGGCGTACGATAGATTGCCTGAGGAACGGGCTTCCGCTGGACCAGGATGTTTACGATGCAGCGCTCTGGAGTTCCATACTTCCCTTGAGTGAGTGGTCTATAAATAACCGTTCAAACTCCATTGACGTTCCTGATTTTACAGGAGGATCCTGGAAGACGAATTTACCGGTAGATATCTCCCTTTCAAAAGGTGGTACAACAGGGGTTATTTAGAAATCAGAAGGCAATAAATAAATGGGCTGCCTTAGGGAGAAGGGATAGCAGTACCCGTAGATCCGAAAAGCAAGCACAAAAAAAGGTACATAAATCGAAAACCAGAATACAATAAAATGGAAACAAGAGTAACAAACAGTCCTGAAGAACTGGGAATCGCTGCCGGAAAGGCGGCTGCAGACCTCATCAGGGAAACCATTGCCGGCAATGGCAAAGCAAACATCATTCTTGCCACCGGGGCAAGCCAGTTTGAGACTTTAAACCAGCTCATCAGAGAAGATATTGACTGGAGCAAGGTTGCCATGTTCCATCTGGACGAATACATCGGCTTGCCGGAGTCTTCTCCTGCCAGTTTCAGAAAATACCTAAAAGAACGCTTCCTTGAAAAAGTTGGTCCCTTAAGGGCAGTTTACCTGGTTAACGGAGAGACCAATCCTGAAGCAGAATGTAAACGTCTGGGTGAGATCATTCAGCAAAATCCGATAGACGTTGCCCTGGTAGGCATCGGCGAGAATGGACACCTCGCATTTAATGATCCTCCGGCGGATTTTGAAACCCTTATCCCTTACCTGGTGGTAAACCTGGACGAGCAATGCCGCAAGCAGCAATTTGGAGAAGGATGGTTTAAAAGTATCGACGATGTTCCTACTCAAGCCATTAGTATGTCTGTTCAGCAGATCCTAAAATCCAAACACATTGTCTGCTCGGTACCCGACCGGAGGAAGGCACAAGCAGTAAAGGATAGTTTAGAGCAACCTGTCAGCAATAAATACCCCTCAAGCATTTTACAACTACACCCCGATTGCAGGTTTTATTTCGATAAGGCTTCTGCAGAACTGCTTTCAGCAGTATAAAAAAAAGGCTCTTCTTAACGAAGGGCCTTTTTTTTACAATCAGCATTTCACCTAAGTACAAACAAAGTTTCTAACCTATCCAGTTTTTATATATCTTAACCTCATAACGACCAGAGCAATTCTTTTGATGAAGTATATATTCCTGATGTTTCTCTTCTTAAACGGTGTATTGACAACCCAGGCACAGCATAAAGCCCCATTTGAAAATAATATAATGGTCACATCCCTGGAACAGAGAACCCAGGTATACATCAACGACAAACAGGAATTGACGGTCAATGTATCGCCAAAAGATGTACTTAACTTTATAGCCGCCGGCTTGGTTCGCTACAGTGACTTCGGTGCCAAAGGCGATGGAACCACCGATGACATAGATGCTATCGCCGCAACCCATGCATTTGCCAACCTGCACGGGCTTCTGGTTAAAGCGGATGCCGGAGCCACCTATTATATCGGAGGGAAGGAACGCACAGCGGTTATCCAAACCGACACTGATTTCGGAACGGCAGTCTTCATGATTGATGATACCCAAGTAAAAAACCGCAATGCGTCTGTTTTCACGGTAAGTTCAGGGTTGAAACCCATTAAACTGGAAAAGATATCCTCACTTAAGCGGAACCAGCAAAAAGTCGAGCTGTCATTGCCCGGTACTTGTTTAATCACGGTCACAAACTCCAACGTAAAACAATACATCCGGTTTGGGCTAAACTTAAACGATGGTTCCTCCCAAAACGACATCTTTATTGCCGATAAAAATGGCAAGGTGGATAGGAACACACCAATCATCTGGGATTTTGAACAGATTACGGAAGTCATGGCACTGCCCATTGACAAAAATCTCCTGAAGATCAGCGGAGGCCGTTTCACCACAATTGCCAATCAAGCCGAATCAAAGTCTACCTATTATAACCGGGGCATCGCGATCAGACGATCCCATGTACTTGTTGAAGGACTGCAACACAACATTACGGGCGAAGGAGATCAGGGTGCGCCATATGGAGGCTTCATCAATATCGGTAACTGCGCCTATGTAACCGTAAAAAACACCATCCTAACCGGACACAAAACCTATAACACCATTGGCAGGGCGGGTAAGCCTGTCTCAATGGGTACGTACGACCTTTCTGTCAACCGTGCGGTTAACATATCTTTTCTGAACTGCAGCCAAACCAATGACATCGACGACAGCAAGTACTGGGGGATTTTGGGCTCAAACTTTTGCAAAAATCTGCTTTATGATCATTGTACGCTCTCCCGGTTTGATGCCCACCAGGGGGTTGCCAATGCCACCATCCGCAACTCAAC
This sequence comes from uncultured Pedobacter sp., assembly GCA_946478755.1. Next base: position 5,070 of record CAMLDJ010000347.1, read on the forward strand.
CCTCGGACACATGGGGATCAATGCTATTGGCAGCGGACTTCTAATCATCGAAAATTCCACCGTCCGCGGACGGAGCTTTGTTAACCTTCGCCCCGACTACGGCAGTACATGGCAGGGAGAACTGCTGATCCGTAACTGTGTCTTTGTGCCGGCAGGCGGTAAACCTGTTGCTGCTTCCCTGATCAGCGGATCCTATTCAGGTCAGCACAATTTCGGCTATACCTGCTATATGCCAGAACGGATCACCATTGAAAATCTTCGGATTGACGACTCCAAACATCCGGATAATTACAAGGGACCTGCTATTTTCGCCAATTTCAATCCGCAAATGAAAGACAATACCTACCAGGAAAAGTTTCCCTATGTTAAAACCAGGGAGGTTGTTCTCAGGAACGTCACAACTGCCAGTAAGAAAGCCCTCAGGATAAGCGACAATTCGTTCATGTTTAAGGACGTAAAAGTTAAGATTTAGGTAATTTACCTGGATACACCCATTTGCTCCATGCTT
>CAMLDJ010000348.1 GCA_946478755.1 uncultured Pedobacter sp.
TATCTATACGGTTAAAATGACCTTTACTATAAACCCATAGGCCACCGCCAACTGTTGCGATCCAAAGCCGTTTTTTGCTGTCTTTTAGCAAAAAATTAATGCGTCTGGTCTCCTCATTCTCAGAGGGAATGATTATTCGCTTAATCTTGTTGTTTTTATGAACAAAGAGTCCGTCATAGGTTCCAAGCCAGGTTTCATTAGGGGCGGGTCCCTCGGCGATAGCCATTACAATGCTGTTTTGGAGTCCTTGTGTCTCATCAAAAGTGACATAACTTCGACCATGAAATTTGAATATCCCTGAGCCATCAGTGCCCAGCCATATGTTGTTTTCTGCATCTTTGAATACCCTGTTAACCCTATTATCGGTAAAACCATTGCGTGCATTAAAATGAATCAGCTGCGTTTTTGAAATGTACCATGCACCCTTACTTGTACCCAACCAGATGTTCCCACTTTCATCCTGAGCAATTGCAAGAGCGTTTTTTATAATCCCTTGGTAAACCTGCTTCATTTTACCTTTTTCAGCTATGTATATTCCTGTGGTTGTCAGCAGCCAGATCTTATCTCTCGAAAAGCCGTCTGCCAGAAGGTCGGTTATGATGATATCCTTTACTTGTTTGCCGGGTATTTGCTGTTGCCATTTGTTACCATTCCGGTAATAAACTCCTTTTTGATAAATTGCAGCTAATAATCTGCCTCCCAAGCCGGTTTTTAAAGCTGTAACAATCTCAGCTGTATCCTTGGTGATTGTGAGAAATTCTGTATTTGTGCCATTTATCTTAAAAAGGTTTTTACCTGAAATTCCATACACCTCACCGGATGGAGTAGCAGTTAGTTTGGCGGTCCATTTTTTTGCGCCGTTAAAGTTTAAAAATTCTTCTCCTTTATAGGTTGATAATCCTTTCTCAGTTCCGATTAGAAGGTTGTTCTTTGAATCCACTGCAAGGGACAACAAAAAGTTACTGTTCAATCCATTGGTTTTACCAAGATTAGTAAATTGATTTCCGTTGAAACAGCTAAGCCCTCCCATGGTAGCAATCCACAATCTTCTTTGTTGATCCTGTGTGATAGCTGTAATCTGCGACTGAATAAGGCCATCTTCTATATTGTACTGCTTAAAATTGTACCGCTGGGCAATGCTTTCAATTGCACAGACTAAAAAGAAAATGACAGCAAATATCGATTTTTGGTAGGGCACGGTTGACTGTGACGTTGTTTAATTTATGATGTAAATATATATAATTCATTAGCTTTCAACACCATAATCCCTTTGGCGGAAATTTTATTCCAGGAGGTTTGATTGAGAATAAATAAAATCCGTAATTAGAAACGAAAAACTATATATCGGGTTAAAATAAAAATACCCCCTCCGGGGTTAGTGCACTATGCGCATATTTTACTAAATTTGTTTAGCGCTCAATTAGTTATAGGATAGTTGATGTGTAATAATATGATATTTGATGAAAATTATAAGGTGGTCTTTGTTAAGTGTGAAGAAACATCTTTAAAATTTTTTATGGACATGCCTGGTTTTAAGGGGTATGAAAAGATGGAGATACAGGGCAAACAGTATCCGGTACTGCAATTGAATAACGGAGATTTTATGATGCTTATTGAGCGGGAAGAGATGGACGCCGACACGATCGTTGTTAAAACCGATGATTGCCTTCGTGATTATTATTTATTTCAAAAGAAAAGCATCTCAAGTTTGACGAAACCCCGCTATGTTGACCGCGGGCTGGAACTTTGTTTTTCAGATCCATCAGGCAACCAATTCGTTATCCTTGAAGAACGGGATTATACTGAAGTCTGAGCCTAACAGTGCAGAGAGATGAAAAGTAGAATATTTGTTAATGGGAATGAAATTATAAGTGAGACAACTTACAGCGCCTACTATCCGGAACTTAGCGGAAAATATGCTTTCAATGTTGTTTTTAGTGGCGAAGCTGATTATATAGTAGAAAGACGCAATATCAAGCTAGTACCGGACAGCTTTATTTTCCTAAACCACGACACTTGTTACAGCAATAGAATTGATTCAACAGTGGAAGTAAAAACGTTTTCGGTTCTTTTTGATCCAGGTTTTGTCCACGATTTTGAATATTCTAATCTGCTTAGGGATCACGAACTGCTGGATGATCATGAGGAGTTCAAACCGAGGGAGTCACGTTTTGTGGAATCGATACACCCTTTACAGGGAAATATTAAATTCAATCTCCTGCACCTCGCAAGACATGTTGAAAATGGCTTATATGATCAGCTGTTGTTAGACGAGTATTTGAATCATTGTCTGCTCAATTATTATAACCTTTATCATTCAGAAATCATCAGGCGGGAGGCATCGCTTCAGTTTCTGAATGGCACAACCAAAACGGAGATCCTGAAACGGTTGTCGGTTGCCCGTGATTATATGATCAGCAATTACAATAAGCGCATTCATCTGGAAGAAATTGCTCAGACGGCCTGTTTATCTGTCAATCATTTACTGCGTACCTTCAAACAGGCCTATCAACAATCGCCGCATCAGTTCTTAACAAAGATCCGGCTGCAACAGGCCAAACATTTACTGAAAAATACGGCATATCCGCTGAATGAAATTGTTGACATGGTGGGCTTCGAATGTCCAAGTTCATTTATCCGCCTGTTTAGGAACTCCTTTAATGTTACCCCGGGACAATACAGGTGATTTAACCCGTATTAGGGTGATTTTCGCTTATTGTAAAAATAGATGTTAGCTTAAATTTGAACCAGGAAACCCAGTATATAGATTTGGATGAGTTTAATTTGGGTTAGTTAATAATAAAGTCATCCGGCAAGTTCGGATGACTTTTTTTATAACGGTTATTTAAACTGGTTTTCAAGGCGTTCAAATTTCTCTATTAATAGGGCTATTCTTTCTTTTTCTTTTTTCATAACTGCTTTGCGTACCAGGGTTGAACAAAACAGTATCCATCCGAAGGTGAACAATATAATAATACACTGTACCCAAAAGTCGAAATAGGCAAGGATTTCAAAGAAGTATAGGATAATACCAAGACTTAATGCAATGGCATAAATCCAGTATATCTTGTTGTACAGGCTAAAGCGGCTCAACTGATAGTCTTTCAGGCTCGCCAGGAATTCATTAGGGTTTGTGGTGAAGTCATTTTTTGCGATGAGCAAGTGACTTTTATACAGCATAAATGTAGATGCTGCAATTGCGGTCATGAAGATCGTCAGACCGGCATAGGTGGTCCATGAGTTGAAATCGAAAAATAACCATAACACGGCTAATGCAATAAATGACAACAGCATGCCAGCTATATTTAAGAGGGACTTATTTCGAATTGCATTCACTTCTTTTTTTGCCTGCTGGAGCATTTCCCCGGATGAAATCTTCACCTCAACCGAATGTGACTGCCAAAGCGATTGTATATGATCAAATTCTTGCATGCTGATTGTATAATTCGGTAAGTTTTAATTTAATACGGTGAATTTTAACTCTTAAGTTTCCTTCACTGATTCCTGATATATCCGCGATTTCATGATAGGGCAGCTCATCAAGAACCATGGTAATAATGAGGCGGTCATTTTCTTCTAATTTTGAGATCGATTTATACAGTAAAGCGATCTGCTCGTTTTTTTCAGAGAGCTCTTCCGGCCTGTTCTCGATAATATTATCAGTAAGCTCATCCTTTGATTGTCGCTTTTCGGATCTCAGGTAAGTTAAACAGGTGTTAACAGCTATCCTATAAATCCAGGTCGAAATCAGGGACTTGTTTCTGAACTTGTCCAGGTTTTGCCAGACCTTTAAAAAGGTTTCCTGAAGCAGGTCGTTAGCCGCATCTTCGTCACCTGTATAACCGTAGCATAAATGAAATATTTTCTTGGAATTTGTATCGAAAATCTCTTTAAAAAATTTATCCTTTTTTTCCATTAATTAACGGCTAATGGTGATTTGATTGCCATAAGACTAAATTGTTACAGCATAGTGGTGATCAAAAATAATAAATGTTTGTGGGCTTAGTGCAAATAATTACTTTTGTTGCGAATCAAACAAACCTCTATGAAACAAAACCGAGTCGGGTTTATCACTCTGTTGTTTATCACTGTTGCTGCGTTATTAGGTGTTTTAAAAGACTTCGGTATCATTGATATTCCTGATCACGTAATGATGACAACACGCTGGGTGCTGGCTGTTATGTTGGTAATTTATGCAGTGGGTAAAAAGAATTTGACTACCTGGATATTGGTTTGCATGGTATTGGGTGTGTTTGTAGGGATTGATTATCCGCATGTCGCAGTGGCCCTGCAGCCTTTAAGCAAGGGCTTTATTAAACTGGTGAAGACCATTGTAGGGCCAATATTGTTTGCTACACTTGTGTATGGGATTGCTGGTCATTCTGATCTAAAGCAGGTGGGCAGGATGGCCTGGAAATCTATGCTTTACTTTTATTGTGCAACCACTGTAGCCTTATTTATAGGTTTGGCTGCAATTAATTTGAGCCAGGCTGGTGTAGGAGTGAATATAGCAAATATGCCACACAATGAGTTGCCGAAACCGGTCAAAGATGCAGTTGATGAAAGTATATTGAGTAGCTTGCCACATAGTGTTCACTGGTTGTATAAGACACTTGCTTTTTTTAGAAATATTTTTCCGGAAAATATTGTTAAATCGGTATACGATGCGCAGATTCTTCAGATCGTGATTTTTTCTGTTATTTTTGGCATTGGGCTGGCAATGGTTGATGAAAAGAAACGGAAACCCTTGGTGGACTTCTGTGAAAGCCTGTCGGAAACCATGTTTAAATTTACCAATATCATCATGTATTTTGCGCCAATTGGCGTAGGCGCTGCGATGGCGTATACAGTTGGGCATATGGGGGTCGACATACTTAAACATCTTTTTATGTTACTGGCTACATTGTATATGGCATTGATCGCTTTCATTTTAATTGTACTGCTTCCAATCGCTTTATTCATTAAGTTGCCGATAGTAAAGTTCATCAATGCGATTAAGGAACCAGTATCCATTGCATTCGCAACAACCAGCTCCGACGCAGCGCTTCCCAAGGCAATGAGCGCCATGGAGAATTTTGGAGTTCCCCGAAGAATAGTTTCGTTTGTGATTCCAACAGGTTACAGTTTTAATCTCGACGGAACAACGCTATATCTATCACTGGCCTCTATTTTCGTGGCACAGGCCGCAGGGATGCATTTAACTTTTGCTGAGCAGCTGCTCATTGTATTTACCCTGATGATTACCAGTAAGGGGGTTGCCGCAATCCCACGCGCATCATTAATTATTCTTATTGCAACTGCAGATCAGTTCGGATTACCCACCTTCATAATTGCTGCAATTTTAGGAATTGATGAGCTGATGGATATGGGACGGACCTCTTTAAATGTAATTGGAAATTGTCTGGCAACCGTTGTGATTGCCAAATGGGAGGGAGAATACAACCCGGATCATATTGAAATCAAAGAAGCATAATTATGAGTACAAGAGCAAAAAAAATATTTCTGGCCTTAACCATTGTGGTCCCTTTTCTGATCTATTGTGTGGTTTATTATACCCCAATGTTCCGGAATGC
>CAMLDJ010000349.1 GCA_946478755.1 uncultured Pedobacter sp.
CAGAAGACCAATTCCTTTCAGTCGAACAAGAACATCCTCCTCTCTGATCAGGCAACCATTAATACCAAACCTCAGCTGGAAATCTTTGCAGATGATGTAAAGTGCTCACACGGCTGTACGGTGGGACAGTTGGATGAGGAAGCCTTGTTCTACTTAAGGGCAAGAGGGATTCCGAAGGAGCAGGCAGAGGTATTGCTGTTACAGGCTTATGCTGCCGATATCCTGGCCGAAATTAAGCCCATGGCCATACGTGCGCACATAGAAAAACTAGTTTACGAACATTTATCAATTGCATAAAATGATAGTAACAGAGATAAGAAAGCAATTTCCGATTTTAGGAAGAATGGTGAAAGGTAAACCGCTGGTTTACTTTGATAATGCTGCCACATCGCAAAAACCGCAAAGTGTGATTGATGCCTTGAGCCATTATTATTCCTATTATAATGCCAATATTCATCGCGGCATACACACACTTGCAGAAGAAGCTACCCGGGCTTACGAGGATACCCGCTTTGCAGTACAGGCCTTCATAGGTGCTGCTGCGGCAGAGGAGATCATTTTTACCAGGGGAACGACCGAAGCCATTAACCTGGTTGCCTATACCTGGGGAAGAGCGCATATCGGTGCAGGTGATGAGATTATCATCTCCGGAATGGAGCATCATTCTAATATTGTGCCCTGGCAAATCCTGTGTGAAGAGAAAAATGCGGTTTTGAAAGTTATTCCTGTAAAGGATAACGGAGAACTAGACATGGATGCTTATCGCGAACTGCTAAGTGGCAAAACGAAAATGGTTGCGGTTGTTCATGTATCCAATTCGCTGGGTACCGTTAACCCGGTCAAAGAAATTATCGCTGCCGCACATCAGGCTGGTGCCAAAGTACTGATAGACGGAGCTCAGTCTGCCGTTCACCTGGATATCGATGTACAGGATCTGGATTGCGATTTCTTCGCCTTTTCCGGTCATAAGGTGTATGGGCCTACCGGGGTAGGCGCGCTGTATGGCAAAAGAGAACTGCTCGAAAATATGCCTGTTTTCCAGGGAGGAGGAGAAATGATCAGGGAGGTGACCTTTGAAAAAACTACCTATAATGATCTGCCTTATAAGTATGAAGCCGGAACACCAAATATTGCGGATACCATCGCGTTGAAAACGGCATTGGATTTTACAACGCAGCTGGGAAAAGAAGAGATCAGAAAACATGAGGCCAGGCTGCTGGCCTATGCGACAGCGAGATTGCAGGAAATTCCCGGCCTGAGCATTGTGGGCCAGGCAGGGAATAAAGTAAGCCTGGTTTCTTTCGTTGTGGAAGGTGTTCATCCACAGGATATCGGCGTGTTACTGGATAATATGGGTATCGCTGTCAGGACAGGTCACCACTGCACGCAACCTTTAATGAAACGTTTTGGCATCCCGGGGACAGTAAGAGCTTCTTTTGCACTTTACAATCAGGAAGAGGAAATAGATCTCCTCCTCGCAGGCCTGCATAAAACAATAAAAATGTTAGTATAATGGAAATTAAGCCCATACCTGAAATTGAAGAAGAGATCATCGAGGATTTTGCCTTGTTTGACAGCTGGGAAGATAAATATGAATATATTATTGACCTGGGTAAAAAGCTGGACAGACTTGAGGATGAATACAAGCGGGAAGAAAATAAGATCAAAGGATGCCAGTCTACCGTTTGGCTGACCGCGGCTTATAAAAATGGGAAGGTGACTTTTAAGGCCGATAGTGATGCGGTCATCGTTAAAGGCTTGATCAGTATGCTGATCAAGGTTTTATCGGGTCACACACCCGAGGAGATATTGGCAGCTAAAATGGATTTTATTGCTGAAATAGGGATGATGACACATCTGGCCCAGACCCGCTCCAATGGCTTGCTGGCGATGATCAAACAAATGAAAAATTATGCACTGGCCTATAAAATGACGAAAGAAAATTGACAGATCATGGATAAGGAAGAATTAAAGCAAAAAGTAATTGATTGCCTGCAGACCATATATGATCCTGAGATCCCGGTTAGCATATACGAGCTGGGACTGATCTATGAAACTGAGATCCTGCCGCCACTAAACAATGTACAAATTGTAATGACGCTTACAGCACCCGGCTGCCCGGCAGCACAGATCATTCCGCAGGAGGTGGAACAGAAAGTAGGGGAAATTGAAGGCGTAAATGAGGTTTCCGTTATCGTCACCTGGGATCCACCATGGAACAGAGATATGATGTCGGAGACCGCACGGCTGGAATTGGGAATGATGTAAAGAAAAAGGAAATGAAGATCACCGCACAAGAAGAATATGGGTTAAGAATTTTGCTTCGCATTGCCAGGCACGATCAAAAAGAGGGGATCAGCATCCCTGCGATAAGCGAATCAGAAGGACTTTCTACCGCTTACGTGGCCAAGCTTACCCGGACTTTGCGCATTGCAGGCTACATCAACAGCACGCCGGGTTATAAGGGTGGTTATGTATTGGCCAGGCCGGCAGACCAGGTCAATATCAACCAGGTCATGAAGGTGCTGGGTGGTGCACTGTTTAGCAACAAATTTTGTGAGGATTATCCAGGAGCGTTAAAGTTGTGCACAAATTCTATCGATTGTTCTATACGCTCTTTATGGCAGGTGATCCAGTTTACGGTCGACCAGCTGCTGGATAAGGTCACCCTGCAGGATCTGATCAGTCCGGAACACCAATCAAGCGCATTGCTGGAAGCTGTTCTACAACAGCATTCTTTACCTTAAATCCAGCAGGTAATCGCCCCGGCAATTACCCTCGTAGAATACCGCATGTTTTTTATTTTAGAAATTTTATAAAATTAGGAAGTTTGCCGCATAAACTTAATTTTGTCAGATGAGCAGTGCCCCTTATACCATCAGCGATATTGCAGAGATCCTGAATATTACTTCATTTAAAAAAGTACATGATGCCATAATCCGTAAACTGGTGATCGACAGCAGGACTGTGATCGATCCTGAGGAATCGCTTTTTTTTGCACTAAGTGCTAAAAGAGATGGCCATGAATACCTGGCCGACGCTTATGCCAATGGCATCCGTAACTTTGTGATCTCTGAGGTAAAATATGCCGGCACCTATCCGGATGCGAATATCCTACTGGTTAAAGATGTCCTACAGGCCTTACAGATCCTTGCAAAACATCACCGTCAGCAACATGACTTAAAAGTACTCGGCATAACTGGAAGTAATGGGAAGACCATTGTTAAGGAATGGCTATACCAGTTGCTCGCCGCCGATTTCAATATTGTCAGAAGCCCCAAAAGTTTCAACTCCCAGATTGGTGTGCCCCTCTCCGTCTGGGAAATCGATGATGCACATACCCTTGGGATCTTCGAAGCAGGGATCTCCAGGGAAAATGAAATGGATACCCTCGCCGATATGATACAACCTACAGTTGGTATTCTTACCAATGTCAGGGAAGCGCATGCAGAAGGTTTTGCCTCACAGCATGAAAAAATGCTGGAGAAACTTAAATTGTTCAAAGATGCAGCAGTATTCATTTATGCTCCAGAATATACTGCAGGTATCAACAAAGATGATTTACCGGGAAAACAGAAATTTTCATGGAGCTTCAAAGAGCCGGCAGATCTTCAGGTCTTATTTGTTGAACCTATCGATGGACGAAATTACATCCGGGCAAGATTTAAAGAGAAGGAAATCGAGTGCCTGATCCCATTTAATGATAAGGCATCCCTGGAGAACGGGGTCATTTGCTGGGCTACCTTACTGGCATTGGATTATACTCCCGAAGAGGCCGACCAGCGTCTTGAAAAACTTACCCGGGTAAGCATGCGCCTGGAGTTAAAAAATGGTATTAACCAATGCTCCGTAATTGATGATTCTTATAGCGCCGATAGTTCTTCCCTGGCAATCGCACTGGATTTTTTAAACCTCCAGAACCAACACGCTAAAAGGACCCTGATCTTATCAGATATCTATGAAACAGGTAAGAACAATGAGGTGCTTTACTCGGAGATCGCTACGCTCTTAAAACAAAAATCTGTGAACAGGCTCATTGGAGTGGGACCGAACATCAGTGCATCTGCTCATCTGTTTGATCTTGAAACTACTTTTTTTGAAAGTACCCAGGATTTTGTAGAAAGCTTTCCTGCCATGCATTTCAGTAATGAAACCATTCTGGTTAAAGGCGCCAGGAAATTTGAATTTGAGCGGATCAGTAAGTTGATTGCGCAAAAAGTGCATGATACGGTGATGGAAATAGACCTGAATGCATTGGCAGGCAACCTGCAGTTTTACAGAACCAAACTGCAGCCAGGCGTTAAAATCATGGCAATGGTTAAGGCTTTTTCATACGGCAGTGGTAGTTTCGAAATTGCCAATTTGCTGCAATACCACAAGGTGGATTACCTGGCAGTAGCCTATACTGACGAAGGGATAGCCCTGAGAAAAGGAGGGATAAAAATGCCAATCATGGTCATGAGCCCGGAGCCATCGGCTTTTGATGCAATTGTCCGGTATAAACTCGAACCGGAGATCTATAATCTGGAAATTTTAAACAGCTTTGTCGGATTTGTGAACGAGCCCGGTTACCCTATACACCTGAAGATAGACACCGGCATGCACCGACTTGGCTTCGAGGAACCGGACCTGCCCGAACTTTTAAAGGTATTATGCGAAACCGACCGTGTAAAAGTAGCTTCGGTATTTTCGCATCTGGTAGGCAGTGAGGATGGCCTGCACGATGAATTCACCCGACATCAGATCGAGCGTTTTACTGATGTCGCCGATCAGATTAGCGAGGCGATCAATTACAGGTTCATCAGACATATTTCCAATACTTCAGGGATTTCACGCCACCCGGAAGCACAACTGGATATGGTTCGTATTGGAATCGGTTTGTACGGATTTGATGCCGGATTGAAAGACAATAAGGGCTTACAGACCGTAGCCGTTTTAAAAACGACAATTACGCAGGTCAAGCAGATTAAGCCGAATGAAACTGTAGGTTATGGACGTAAAGGTCTGCTGCCAGAGGGGGGCACCATAGCTACAGTCAAGATTGGTTATGCTGACGGCTATAGCCGTGCTTTCGGCAAGGGTACCGGCAGGATGCTCGTGAAAGGAAAACTGGTGCCAACTGTGGGTGTGATCTGCATGGATATGTGTATGCTGGATGTAACGGGACTTGATGTAAAAACCGGAGATGAGGTCATCGTATTTAACGAGCAGCTAACCATTGCCACGCTGGCGGAACAGATTGAAACAATTCCTTACGAGATACTGACCAATGTGTCCCAGAGAGTAAAAAGAGTGTATTTTTACGAGTAGCTTTCAAGGCTCAATATTTTATCTAATTTTGCGTTATGAATAAAGTTGGCAGGTTGTTACTGAATTATCTGATCAAAGGATTGTTAATTGTACTTCCTATTGCGTTGAGTATTTTTATTGTGATTTGGGCCGTAACAACGGTAGACAGCTGGTTAAACGTAAATAACATTCTGGGGGTAGACCCCAATACAGGGGCAAGCCGAAATATACCTGGTCTGGGGCTCGCACTGGTGGTTTCACT
>CAMLDJ010000350.1 GCA_946478755.1 uncultured Pedobacter sp.
CATGGCATTTATATTTAATTTAAAAATTCTTTCTTCCTCCTTTTCGATAATGAATGTGGGACAGACCGAGTTATTGTTGCTATTAATTCCCGTATTGTATATTCTAAACGTAATACTGATTCTTTTTAATGCGATCAGAAGCCATAAGAACAAAAAGGTAATTTATCAGCCGGCTATTCCATTTCTCAGATAATAGTACAGAACGACCCAACAGTATGATGCGTATCAAAAGGGAAAATAATCTGCAAAGTCTGATCTAATAAAACATCTAGTCTAACCAGCCCCACGCCTATACACCTTGCGGTATTCTGATTATAAAATGCGGCGGAAAATACGCTGCTATTTAACTGCCTTCAGACTGCTAAAAGCAGTCGGATACCAGTCCAATAGCAGTCGAATAGCAGACGAAGTTTATATCCCTCAATGTCTGTCCGATACCGGATGTCGCTCCCGGCAAAAAACAAAGGCCGGATGTTCAATCGACATCCGGCCTTTAAGCTTTTCCTGAAGAAAAAATTACCTTCTCAGAGAAGACCTAGGAATTTTTGTCCTTCTTCAGGACAAAAGGTTCCAGTCTTCGAAGAGAACGGTTATTTTTTAAATTAATTCCACACTTCTGCTTACAAAAGCAGTCAATTCCGCTCCTGTCAGCATGCCCTGTGCAAGTAAAGCCAGGTCTATTGCCTGTTTGGCTAACAGCGCCTGTTCTTCCTCGTTATCCGTTGCGATGATTTTTCCGATCAGCTTATGGTTTCCATTGATGGCCACTTTATAGCTGTCTGGCATATTGCCGTAAAAGCCCATGCCGCCGCCCATGGCCGCCATATCTTTCATCCTGCGCATAAATTCATCCATCGTTACTGTAACCGGCAATTCATCTGGATTTAAACCTACGATCTCCACATGGTATCCTGGTTTACTGATCGCTTTCTCAAATATCGAGGCCACCGTTTTAGACTGGTCCTCTGTCAACACGGATTCAATAGGATCATCCTTATCAATCAGTTTACTGGCAACACTGGAATCCACACGTTTTAACGCTGTTTTCTCCAGCTTTTGTTCCAGATGCTGAACAAAGTGATTATCGATAGGGGAATTCATCAACAACACATCGTAATCCTTTTTATTGGCCGACTGGATGAAGCTATCCTGTTTGGCCGGGTCATTGGCGTAAATGTAAACCACCTGCCCGTTTTTATCCGTCTGGATATCCTTTACTTTATCCCGGTATTCTTCTAATGTATAGTGTTCGTTCCTGGTATTGGTCAGCAAAGCAAAGTCCTTCGCTTTTTCATAGAACTTCTCCTCACTCACCATACCATATTTTACAAACAGGCCGATATCGCCCCATTTCTCTTCGTATCCTTTACGGTCTTTGTTGTACAGTTCCTGCAATTTATCAGCAACTTTTTTGGTGATATAGCTGTTAATCTTTTTAACATTGCTATCGGCCTGTAAAAAGCTCCTCGACACGTTTAGCGGGATATCCGGCGAATCAATTACACCATGCAGCAACATTAAAAATTCCGGAACAATGTCTTTTACCTCATCAGTAATGAAAACCTGACGCGAGAATAATTTGATCTTGTTGCGTTGCATATCAAAATCATTCTTCACTTTAGGAAAGTACAATACCCCCGTCAAATTGAAAGGATAATCTACATTCAGGTGGATCCAGAACAATGGATCTTCCGAAAATGGATACAATTGTTTATAAAAGTCAAGGTAGTCCTCGTCTGACAAATCTGCAGGCGCTTTTGTCCATATCGGGTTCGTCGTATTGATGATGTTATCCACCTCAACGCTCTTGGTCTTAGGCTTTCCTTCTTCATCTTCCCCATCGGGTTCCTGAACTGTTTTATGACCAAATTTAATGGGAACAGGCAGGAACTTGCCATACTTATCCAGGATCTCCTCGAGTTTATGTTTGCTCAGGAACTCTTCCGATTCAGCATTGATATGTAAAATGATTTCCGTACCTCTGGAAGTTCTGTTACCAGCAGTAATTTCATATTCGGTACTTCCATCACATACCCAGCGAGCGGGTTCTGCCCCTTCCTGATAGGAAAGCGTCTGGATCTCTACCAGATCAGCCACCATAAATGCGGAATAGAAGCCTAAACCAAACTTACCAATGATCTCATTGGCATCTTTGGCGTCTTTAAATTTCTCAACAAATTCGCTGGCGCCAGAAAAAGCCACCTGGTTAATGTATTTCTTAATTTCTTCGGCAGTCATCCCCAAACCATTGTCGGTAATGGTGATGGTTTTTTTCTCTTCGTCTACTGCAACTTCTACAAGCGGATGGCCAAGTCCTCCACTATATTGTCCAAGCGCCGCTAAACGTTTGATCTTTTGTACCGCATCAACGGCATTTGATACCAGCTCTCTTAAAAAGATCTCGTTATCTGAATACAGGAATTTCTTGATAATTGGGAAAATGTTCTCCGTGTGAATGGATATGCTTCCTTTTTCTTCTATGCTCATATGTAAACTCTTTTTTTAAGTACATAACTCTCCTATCAATGCTTATTCCAAACTGCGTTTGTTGTCAAATTGACAGTTCTGATAAAATTATCATACGGTGATATAATTCTGTGTACCTTTGCCCTTTAATGGAATACAACGTTCATACCTTACCAAACGGCATCCGTCTGCTTCACGTCCCTTCTGCATCTGCAATATCTCATGCCTGCATCATTATAAACAGCGGATCAAGAGACGAAAAAGAGGAGCATTCCGGTCTCGCTCACTTTATCGAGCACCTGATTTTTAAACGCACTGAAAAAAGAACGACGAATCAGATCTTAAACAGATTGGAAAGTGTAGGGGCGGATCTGAATGCCTATACAACGAAGGAATATACCTGCATCCATGCCTCTTTTCTTAACCCTTACCTGGACCGTACTTTAGAACTTTTTAATGATATTGTTTTCCATTCCACCTTTCCGGAGGATGAAATGGAAAAGGAAAAAAGCGTGATCCTGGATGAAATTTCGTCTTATCTGGACCAGCCCGAAGAGGCCATTTATGACGACTTTGAGGATCTTGTTTTTGCTGGCCACCCCCTTGGCCGCAATATCCTGGGCAATGAGGAGAGCATTAACAGGATCACGAAAAAAGACATCCACCAGTTTATAAAGGATAATTATCATACAGATAAGATTGTAATTGCAGTACTCGGCCACTACTCTTTAAACAAGGTCGTTAAAACCGGCTCCAGGCATTATGCGGAAATCCCGGCAAACCTGTACCGTCCCTCCAGGATTGCCCCTGCAAAAAATGCAGCACTTACACAAAGCTTTCAGAAACCGCTACAACAAGCTCATGCCATGCTGGGTGCGCAGGCTTACTCCTTGCATCACCCTTATAAAACAGGCCTTCTATTGTTAAATAATTTGTTGGGCGGCACAGGAATGAGTTCCATTCTGAATTTACAGATCAGGGAGAAATACGGCATCGCTTATACCATTGAAACAGGATACAGCCCCCTTTGTGACACCGGTATCTTCACTTTGTATTTTGGCACAGATAAGGAAAAAGTAAGCAGAGCCTGGTCGCTGATCCATAAGGAATTTAAAAAAATAAAAGAACATCCTTTAAGTGAAGTTCAGCTTCAAAAAGCAAAAAACAAGTTCATTGGTCAGATTGCACTGGGTGAGGAGAACAGAATAGGCCTGATCATATCCATGGCCAAAAGCCTGATCGACTATGACAAAATTGATGACCTGGAAACCATATTCAAAAAGATTCAGGCGGTTAGCACAGCAGATATGCGCAATATTGTGAACGAAATATTAGATGAGAGCAATCTTACTACCCTAACTTTTTATCCTTTAGGGTAATATTTGTACTTTTGTATCTTTATCGCTTATCATCCATTACTCAGCATTAAAAAATTTAGATGAAATTACCCATTATAGCCTACGGAGATCCGGTTCTTAAAAAAATGTGCACACCTATTGAGGAGAACTATCCGGATCTGAAACAACTGATCAGCAACATGTTCGAAACCATGTATAATGCACATGGCGTTGGCCTGGCAGCGCCGCAGGTGGGCTTGCCGATACGCCTGTTTATCGTCGACACTGGCGCCGACGAAGGCGATAAGAATAAGTTTAAAAAGGTTTTCATTAATGCGGAGATGATTGAGGAATCAGGAGAACCATGGGCTTTTAATGAGGGTTGCCTAAGCATTCCTGATATCAGGGAAGATGTGATGCGCAAACCGAATATCCGGATCAGGTACTATGACGAGAACTGGGAGCTGCATGAAGATGAAGTTACCGGAATGCCTGCACGCGTGATACAGCATGAATACGACCATATTGAAGGAAAACTCTTTACAGATACATTAAGCTTGTTGCGTAAAAGAATGCTGAAGAGCAAACTGGATGCAATTTCTAAAGGAAATGTAAAGGCTGAGTATAAGATGCGTTTTCCGCAGCAAAGCAAAAGGCGTTAATTGCCTTCGCTTCTGATCTTATCTCCTTTAAAGATAGACTGCATTAGCTTTCCCCATGCAAATGGATTTAGCAAAGGATTAGTCTGAACCATGTTTTTGTTCAGGGCGCGATCATGGCTTAGTCTGTTGTTAATGCTTTGGATTTCGCCCCCATCTCTGGGTAGGGTTTGAATCAGCCCACTCAAACTTTCTGGCGAAAGATTGCGGGCAGCGATCACATAATCATCATCTGCAATTTTCATCGACATAAAGTCTCTCGTAAAGTCCTCTACCGTTGCCCATGGATAAACACGTACCGTTGGAAGGTTCACAATTTCTGCCTTCATTTTGATCATAGCAGTATATTTACTGTCATTGACGTTCGTAGGGATGGGCAGCAACAAGTCCCTGTAACCAATTGCAGTGTATAATATGGTATCGCCGGGGTGGGCAATAAAAGAGAAATATCCTTTGTAATTGGCCGCATAGCGCTGTTCCTTATTGGTTAGGTTGGTCACCGTAACATAAGGGACAACGGTATTGCTATCGACGTCGGTAATGATCCCTGTAAATTGAATCAATTGCTTTTCCTTCGTGATCTGCTGTGCAAATACGGAAGAAGCAAAAAGAAACAACATCATGGTTAGCGCATACCTCATATGACAAAAATAGCGGTTATAAATAAAACGGCTAGTTAAATTGTGTTAAATCTCTAAACCGGTTCTGCCAGGTTAATGGCTTCAACAGCAGTAATTTGAGGAACAGCTTTCATAATAGCCTGTTCAATCCCTGCTTTCATGGTCATAAAACTCATCTTGCAAGAACCGCAGTTACCCAATAATTTCAATTTAACTATATTTTCCGCCGTAATCTCCTCTATAGCAACATCTCCACCATCGGCGATTAAATATGGTCGGATAGTTTCTAATGCCTGTTCTACTTGTTCTGTTAAATTCATTTCGTTGGTCAATTAAAATATAAAAATAGTAAATTTTTTCCTATTTAATTGGTTAGGGAAAGATCTCCTGTCGTTTGCGCATTATTTATGGCGATCTGCTGTGC
>CAMLDJ010000351.1 GCA_946478755.1 uncultured Pedobacter sp.
ATGGAGAACCATATGAAACCATTGAAGAGATCTGGCCTGATTATCCTACAAAGGATGACTTCTTCTTTAATGAAGACGAATACTAACGATAAAGTATAGGACAAGGCCCCATTTATGGGGCCTTTGTTGTTTTTGGAACGAAGATTGTTTAGATTGTCATGGATGTTAACAGTCTATTTATTGATTTAATCTAAAATAAAACGTTATGGGAAATCTACTTTATCTTGTTGCCGTAGTATTAGTTATATTATGGATCATTGGTTTTTTCTTTCATGGATTTGGACCCAATGTAGGTGGGTTAATACATGTTCTGCTGGTTATTGCGGTGATTGCTATTCTGTTAAAAGTCATAAACAGAGCCGCTTAATATAAAAGAAGGCTATCTGAAAATGCCATGCTTTTTCAGATAGCCTTTCTGTTCTTGATATATATGGAGGCAATCTCCAGGTCTTCAGGATAAGTGATCTTTATATTCTCCCTTTCGCCCTGAATAAGATTAATATTAAAACCAGCAAATTCAACAACGGAGGCATCATCCGTGAATTCATTTCTATAAGGTGCCTGATAAGCTTTTCTTAGCATGCTGATGTCAAAGGTTTGTGGTGTTTGTATTAAGGTGAGCTGATCTCTATTTAAAGCTTCACTTTTTCCGGCTTCCAATGCTCTTCTCACTGAATCAGTGGGCCTGATGCCAACCACACAATTACCCATTTGCTCTGCAATCTGGTAACTTTTTAAAATAAGTTCAGAAGAAATCAGCGGTCTTACTGCATCGTGAATGGCTGCAATCCCTTTTCCTTTAATAGCCTTCAATCCGTTTTTTACAGAATGATATCTTTGTGTCCCGCCGTTAACTACCTGATGGGGGATATCGAAACTGTACTTTATACAAAGTTCTTCCCAGTACTTGTGCTGATCAATGTTAAGAACAAGCAGGATTTGAGGATGAAGTCCACAGTTATTAAAAGCCGCTAAGGTATGCATCAAAACAGGTCGTTCGTCTAATAATAAAAACTGCTTCGCAATAGTGCTTTGCATCCTGCTACCAGCCCCTCCGGCTACTATTATGGCATAATATTTCATGTCGATACGGATATTCTTATTTAGTCGGGTCGCCTCACATATACTTTTAAACAAAAATAGGAGATCAAAACGTACGGTTTCAAATCTCCTATTTTATCATCTTTTTAAGATTTCCTTTAGATGATTAACATTGCGTCTCCATAGCTGTAGAAACGATATTTTTCTTTTAAAGCTACTTCATAAGCATTTCTCACATAGTCATATCCCCCAAAAGCACTTACCATCATCAACAATGTGGATTCAGGTGTATGGAAGTTAGTGATCATAGCGTTCGCAATGCTGAAGTCATATGGAGGGAAAATAAACTTACTGGTCCAGTCATTGGCTGCTTTAAGTGTTCTTCCGGAAGAAACAGCTGACTCAATAGCACGCATTGAGGTCGTTCCTACCGCACAGACCCTTTTTTTACGTTCTATGGCTTTGTTAACGATATCGGCATCTTTCTGCTCAATAATAAATTGCTCAGAATCCATTTTATGTTTAGTCAGATCTTCTACTTCGACAGATCTGAAAGTGCCAAGCCCAACGTGTAAGGTCACCTCTGCGAAGTTTACGCCTTTTAACTCCAGGCGCTTCATCAGTTCCCGGCTGAAGTGTAATCCAGCGGTGGGAGCAGCCACAGCACCTTCGTGTTTCGCGAAAATGGTCTGATAGCGTTCCTTATCCTGGGCAGTGGCCTTACGTTTAATGTACTTTGGTAGGGGTGTTTCTCCTAGAATCTCAATATTTTTTCTGAACTCTTCATCTGTACCGTCAAACAAGAAACGGATGGTACGACCACGTGAGGTGGTGTTGTCAACTACTTCAGCAACTAAAAGATCATCATCACCAAAATATAATTTATTTCCAACACGGATCTTGCGCGCCGGGTCAACTAAAACATCCCATAAGCGTAGTTCTTTATTCAGTTCCCTTAAAAGAAAAACTTCAATCGTTGCACCGGTTTTCTCTTTGTTTCCGTATAAACGGGCAGGAAAAACTTTAGTGTTGTTCAGAATCATAACATCCTGATCGTCGAAATATTCTAAAACATCTTTAAATATTTTATGTTCAATTTTACCACTATCCTTATGTAAAACCATTAAACGAGCTTCATCTCTTTGTTCAGAAGGGTTGTTGGCAACTAAAGACTCCGGTAAATTAAACTTAAATTGAGATAACTTCATATGTTTTTGATGTGGTATTTAAGGGCGCAAATTTATGAAATATTATCCTGATTCGTATATATTTATTATAGGTTATCAAAGAATTAAATTAATTTTAAGCCCGGCGCTTTTTTTTTGTTATATTTTTAGTACCACTGTAACCTTTTTAGGTAGTTTTGATCTAAACGCTAATGATGATTATTTTCAGACTAATAGGAGAGAGTTTTCGGTTCGCAGCTGATGCGTTGCGCCAAAACAAACTAAGGACCATGCTTTCCTTGTTGGGAATTACCATTGGTATTTTTGCAATCATATTTGTGTTCTCGGCAGCAGATACTTTCAGAAGTCAGCTCCAGGCGAGTATTGATAAGCTGGGCTCAAAAACCATTTTTGTTCAAAAATGGCCATGGGGTGGTTTTGGAGATTATCCATGGTGGAAATATGTAAACAGACCAGAACCTTCTCTGAGGGATTATGCGGCGCTGAAAGAACGGTTGGAGCACGCAGAAGGAGTTTCTTATGAAATATATGCCGATAGCCGAACCGTGAAATACAGAAGTAGTTCTGTTGAAGGAGCAGGGTTAAAAGCGGCTTCCCAGGATTTTAATAAAACCTGGATTGTTGATTTTCAGGAAGGTAGGTACTTTACCGAAAATGAAGGCAGGTCAGGCGCTCCGGTGATTATCCTCGGGGCCGATATTGCTGAAGGCTTATTTAACGGTGAAGCAGCTATTGGAAAAAAGATTTCAGTAATGGGCCGTCGCCTGACAGTAGTGGGGGTTTTTAAAAAGGAAGGGGAAGATATGCTCGGGATGTCTCAGGATAAGAACATCCTTATTCCATTAAATTTTGCAAAAGGGCTGTTCGATGTCGAAAGCGGAAGATATGATCCCACGATCACAGTAAGGGGAAAGGAACATATTGCACTTGATGAAATTGAGAGTGAAATAAGGGGAGCCATGCGCGCTGCCCATAAAGTTAAGCCCGGAATGGAGGATGACTTTGCTTTAAATAAAAGTACAATTGCCTCCAACCAGTTGGACCAGATGTTTGGCATAGTAAACATCGCAGGCTGGGTAATAGGTGGCTTCTCTATTCTGGTAGGTGGTTTTGGGATCGCCAACATTATGTTTGTGTCTGTTAAAGAACGCACAAATATTATCGGCATCCAGAAATCGTTAGGGGCGAAGAATTATTTCATTTTGTTGCAGTTCTTATTTGAAGCGGTAGCTTTATGTTTACTTGGAGGATTACTCGGACTGCTGCTCGTGTATATAGGAACCTTGATTTTAGGTGCAATAGGTTTCGAGATGATTCTTTTTATGAAGAATATCGCACTAGGCATCGGTGTATCTTTTATAATTGGCACGATTTCAGGGTTCTGGCCGGCATATTCGGCGTCGAGGTTAGACCCGGTTGAAGCGATCCGCTCCTAATATGGCTTCACTCTTTCTTAAAAAATAAGCATTACGATTCAAAGGCTGGAATCTTTTGTACGGAAGAGTGCAAAAGTTCCTATGCCTTTTCTTCGAACGCTTATTTTTTAAATATGGCGTATCAGCATAAACTCGCTTATTTTATTAAAAGGAGTTTTAGTAGGGAGGCTTTTTCAGGGGATGGAGAGCGGTTAGTTTTTTGGAGGAAGACTTTTGACGGTTGGCTTATGGAGAGCAGTTACTTTTTTTTGGCTATTTTCTTCTGGAAATGATTTTATCTGAAAAGGGTGCCGGCTGGTATGTCGGAGTTTTCTCTTTCCAACTGTAGGAGCCATTTTTTCTTATCTACTCCGGCAGCATATCCCGTCATACTGCCGTTACTGCCAATTACCCGATGGCATGGGATGATGATTGCCAGCCGGTTTCGCCCATTGGTTGATGCGATTGCCCGGATTGCTTTTGGGTTGTTCATCATCTCCGCCTGTTGTTTATAGGAACAGGTTTTTCCATAGGGTATCTGGCGAAGCGTTTTCCAAACCGATTGTACGAATTCGTTACCGGGAATATGCAGGGCGACCGAAAACGCTTTCAGCTTTCCTTCAAAATATTCATTCAGTTCGCTTTCGAGCTGATCCAGATGTTGATTTCTTCCCGGAACTGTAACTGCATTCAGCAGTTTCTGCAGCTCAATAAGCTCTTTTTCTAATCTGAGCCGGTTTGTAAACTCAAGGATACAGACTCCTTCAGATGTGGCACCTGCGAGCATAGGCCCGAGAGGGCTGGAAAACTCTGTCGTAATAATGATGGTGTTACTGTCCCTTTTTATTTCCATGGTATCTTTTGATAGTAAAAATAAGCCATTTTTTATGTAAACAAAATCTCTTTCTTGCTCATTATGGAGTACGCCGCTGAGGCCTGAACGAGCCGGTTTTGCGGGCAACACAGTTTTTGGGGATTCTTAAAAACTAAAGTGCATAAAAAAGCCTGTTCTGAAACAGGCTTTTTTATGCACTTTAGTACCGTATTGACTATAAATTAATACTTAGCTTAACTTGGCCAGTGCATCTTTAATTCTTGAAACAGCTTTTCTCAGCTGGTCTTCAGAAGCCGCATAAGAAAGACGGATACAGTCTTCATTACCAAAAGCTTCACCCGTTACTGTGGATACATGTGCTTCGTTTAATAGATATAAAGAAAGGTCCTCTGCAGTATTGATTACCGTTTCGCCATTCTTTTTACCAAAATAGGCTTTTACCTCCGGAAAGAAATAAAATGCTCCATCAGGAAGGTTTACTTTTATGCCCGGTATCTCTGATAGCAGTTCGTAGACAATGTCCCTACGTTTTTTAAATTCTCCAACCATCTGATTTACCGATTCTAAACCGCCCTGATAAGCTGTTAAGGATGCACGTTGTGCAATAGAGCAGGTTCCCGAAGTGACCTGACCTTGTAATTTATCGCAAGCACTAGCTATTTCCTTATTGGCAGCCATGTAACCAGATCTCCAGCCTGTCATAGCGTAAGACTTAGAAAAGCCATTGATTAGGATCACTCTGTCTTTTATCGAATCAAATTCTGCAATCGATGCATGCTTTCCAACAAAGTTGATATGCTCATAGATCTCATCCGAAATGATATAGATATTCGGATATTTTTCGAATACCGCGACTAAGTCGGCCAGTTCTCCTTTACTGTATACTGATCCCGTTGGGTTGCAGGGAGAAGAGAACATGAACAATTTGGTTTTAGGGGTAATAGCTGCTTCCAGTTCTGCACCGGTTATCTTAAAATTATTTTCAACAGTAGCATTGATAAAAACACTCTCACCTTCGGCAAGTT
>CAMLDJ010000352.1 GCA_946478755.1 uncultured Pedobacter sp.
AATTTGATGAATTCAGCGTAATTGAAACGGTAATGATGGGGCACAAGGAATTGTACGACATCATGAAAGAAAAAGATGCCATTTATTTAAAGGAAGATTTTTCTGATAAGGATGGCGAGCGTGCAGGAGAACTGGAAAACCGCTTTGCCGAAATGGATGGCTGGAATATGGAAAGCAATGCCGCCACCATGCTGAGTAACCTTGGGATTAAAGAAGAACATCATTACAAGCAGTTAAAGGAACTGGATGGTAACCAAAAAGTACGTGTATTGCTTGCACAGGCCCTCTTTGGCAATCCTGACATCCTGTTGCTGGATGAGCCAACCAACGATCTGGACATTGATACCATTGCATGGCTGGAAAACTTCCTGGCCGATTACCAAAATATTGTACTTGTTGTCTCGCACGACAGGCACTTTTTAGATGCCGTTTGTACACATATTGTAGATATCGACTTCAGTAAAATGAGTATTTACTCCGGTAACTATACCTTCTGGTACGAATCAAGTCAGTTGGCCCTCAAACAACGTAGTGACCAAAACAAAAAACTGGAAGATAAAGTTAAAGAATTGCAGGAATTTATTCAGCGCTTTAGTGCCAATGCCTCCAAATCGAAACAGGCTACTTCCCGTAAAAAAGCTCTGGATAAGATCGACATCTCTGAGATCAAGGCTTCCAGCCGTAAATATCCTGCTATATTGTTCAATAACCTTGGAAGGGAAGCGGGCGACCAAATCTTACAGGTGGAAAACTTATCCTGCACCTTAAATGGCGAAGTGATGTTTAAAAATGTAAGCTTCATGGTCAACAAGGGTGATAAAATTGCCGTCCTGTCTCAGAACAGCCTGGCCACCACCGCTTTTTACAACATCCTTACGGAACGTGAGAAGAACTATACAGGCGAGTTTAAATTTGGTGTAACCATTAATGTGGCCGATATTCCTAACGACAATTCTCCTTATTTTGAAAATAAAGATGAGAACCTGGTAGACTGGTTGCGTGAATACTCGGGTACCGATCAGGATGAGCAGTTCGTCAGGAGTTTCCTGGGAAGGATGCTTTTCTCCGGAGAAGAGGTACTGAAAAACGTTAAGGTTTTAT
This sequence comes from uncultured Pedobacter sp., assembly GCA_946478755.1. Next base: position 1,102 of record CAMLDJ010000352.1, read on the forward strand.
CAGGAGGGGAAAAAATGCGTTGCATGTTCTCGCAAATGATGCTGAAACACGCCAACCTGTTGCTTTTTGATGAGCCAACCAATCACCTGGACCTGGAATCTATTACGGCTTTAAACAACGGTTTAAAAGATTTTAAAGGAACAGCGTTATTTACTTCCCGGGATCATGCATTAACAGAATCTGTGGCTACCAGGGTGATTGAGCTGACACCGAAGGGTGCGATTGATAAGATGATGACTTATGATGAGTACATCACAAGTCCTGATGTTGCGGCGTTGAGAACGGAGATGTCAAAATAAAGGTCAAAATAAACCGTTCTCTTCCGAGCCGACTGCCGCCAGGCGTCCTGAAAAGGACGCAACCGTCAGGAAGTCTCGTCAGAGAAGGTATATTTTGTTTCAAAAAGGATAAAAAGAGCGATCTGGAAACAGATCGCTCTTTTTTATCCACCTATAGTCTATTCCTTCCAGGTCTTTTATCAGATGTTCTTTCAATGCCGTTTCATTTTTGAGACATTCTGATAGTTGACTTTCTTTCTTGTTGATAGCTGTTCTTTGCATGGGAAGGTTTCATTCACTGCTATTAAATGCAATATTTTGCAAATAATCTGGGATTTATTTTAAATGCAACTTTATTGCTTTTATATTTGCACCAGAAAAACAATCGTTATGAAGTCATTTATTAAACCGGCTAAGCTGGATCAATGGGGCATGACAGCCTCAGTTGCCTGTGCCGTTCATTGTGCTGCCTTACCATTTTTTATCAGCACCCTCCCACTTTGGGGTTTGGATTTTCTGGCGCATAGCTGGGTTGAAGGTGGCATGATCTGTCTGTCGCTCTTGATCGGCATCTGGTCGCTCAGTATCTCTTATTCAAAGCACAGAAAGGCACTACCTGTAGTCGTTCTGGCTATTGGTTTTGGATTTATCGCTGCCGGCCATTACTTTATGGAAAGCCTTGAAGCCCTTCTTATCCCCCTGGGTGGCTTTGCTATCGCAGGAGCACATTTCATCAACTGGAAGTACAGCCGCAGCTGCACTCATCCTGCAGTAGCAAATACTTTACACGAATAGTATATGCAATTAAATTGCATATACTATTTTTACACATCACACACATCGCATGAACAAGAAACTCATATTCGGATTATTTTTGCTTTTTGTAAGCATGATCAACCCTGGTTGTACGCACGAAAAAGTAAATAGCAAAAAGCTTTACTTAAAATACTTGTACAGTCATTTGAATAAATAGCCCTTATGATTTCATTAAGATCAGTTTCACATCATTACCCCGGCGGACATCAGATTGCCTTTAAAGACTGGCAGATCGGCAATGGAGAACAATGGCTCCTCCTTGGTAATTCGGGCAGTGGGAAAACCACTCTTTTACACATATTAACAGGAATCTTGAAACCCGGACAGGGAACTGTATGCATCAGCGACACTGCTATTTACGACTTACCTCCCAAAGCACTGGATCGGTTCAGAGGAAGAAATATCGGGATCATATTTCAGCGTCCGCATCTGATCAAAAGTTTAAGCATAGTAGAGAACCTGACATTGGCTCAGCATTTTGCGGGGCTTCCTGCGAATTTGACCCGCGTAAATGAAGTTTTAAATTCTTTAGGGATTGCCGATAAGCGAGATGCTTACCCAAGCGAGTTAAGTCAGGGCCAGCTGCAACGTGTCTCTATCGCCCGGGCCGTGATCAACAAACCGATGTTATTGATCGCTGACGAACCCACTTCAAGTCTGGATGACAGTAACGCGGCGACTGTACTGGATTTGCTCCTGCAACAATCTGTGATCAACAATGCGACACTAATCGTGGCTACGCACGACAAAAGAGTTAAAGATGGATTTACCAAAACGTACGAATTATCATGAGTCCATTAAAAATCAGCTGGAAAAGTTTAACATCCAAACCCCTCTCCTCTGCCTTAAATATCATGCTCATTGCTTTTGGTACAGGGATTTTAACGATTTTACTCTTGGCGTCCAGGCAAATCGGCGAAAAACTGGACAAGAACTCGAAAGATATTGACCTAGTTGTGGGCGCAAAAGGAAGCCCCCTACAATTGATTTTAAGCAGCATTTATTACATCGATTTTCCTACGGGGAACATTCCGTTAAAAGCAGCGATGGACTTGGCACACAGCCCCTTTGTTAAACGTGCCGTTCCCCTCGCCCTGGGAGATAACTATAATGGTGTCCGGATTGTAGGAACAGACACCAATTTTGTAAGTCTCTATAAATTAAAAACCTCAGCCGGAAAATTCTGGCAAAAAGATTTCCAGACCACCATTGGATCGGCAGTAGCCAAAACGCAAAATCTTAAGATCGGTGACACTTTTTATGGAGCACATGGATTAACCGGCAGTGCAGATCTACATAAAAGTCATCAATATACCGTTTCTGGAATCCTTGAACCACAGGGGAATGTCGCCGACAACCTGATCCTGACCAATATTGCAAGTGTGTGGAAGATGCATGATGAACACGAAGCCGATGAAACCCATCACCATGATGAGGCAGTAGAAACCACAGAGGAGACCAAAGAATTGACATCTTTACTCATTCAGTACAGGTCGCCGATGTCTGTAGCCATGTTCCCGCGACTGGTGAACGAAACTACAAATATGCAGGCTGCATCTCCCGCACAGGAAAGCACACGCTTATTTTCCCTGATCGGTGTAGGGGTAGATACCCTGCAATGGTTTGCCGTATTGATTATGCTCATCGCAGCGATCAGCGTATTCGTAAACCTCTACAACTCGTTAAAAGAGCGGAATTATGATCTGGCCATCATGCGTACACTGGGGGCTTCAAGAACAAAACTCTTCCTGATTATTATAGCAGAAGGCATCATGCTTACGCTCGCCGGCACGCTGCTTGGCATACTGCTCGGGCATCTGGTTCTGGAATTCATCGGCAGCAACCAGGAGAGCAGCCAGGCACAGCTTAGCGGCTTTGTTTTACTTTTTGATGAAATATACCTGTTTGCCGGCGGCATTGCTATTGGTATATTTGCAGGTATAATTCCTGCAATGCAGGCATACCGGTCAAATATTTCGAAAATATTGTCTAAGAATTAAAACCTTTCATCCTAATAGAAGCCATCATGATAAAGAAAATAATGCTGATTGTTTTACTTTTTACCGGGCTTGCGGTTAAGGCGCAGCACAATCCGAATGATCAGATCAATTCTGATAACTGGGAGATTGTAGGGGCTGTGGATTTTAAAATAGTTAAAGACACCGAGATGCAGGCCATTTTTACGCCTGAAATAAAAAAACATGTCAATAAATCCTTTGAACTGGAAGGATATATCGTACCCATCAAGGACGGGATGAAGCAAACTAAATTCATGTTATCTACCCTACCTATTAACCAGTGTTTTTACTGCGGAAAAAACGGCGTCCCTATTATGGTCCTGATTGAAATGTCGGAACCCATCAAGTTTACGTACAAAACAGTTACCGTTAGAGGAACCCTCAAGTTAAACCCCGGCAATGCGATGGACAATCCGCCAATTGCATTGGTTGCCGCCAAAGTCATATAGCCATGAACATTAATCCGACAAGCATATTAAAAGAGCATGATTTAAAGCATACCAAACAAAGGGTACGTGTTTTAGAGGAGATTGCATTGGATACAGTGGCCATTTCGCAACCGGATCTGGAGAAGAAGTTGGGTAAAGAAATCGACCGGGTAACGCTGTACCGGATATTAAATACTTACCAGGAGAAGGGCATCCTGCATAGGATCATGGATATGAACGGTACGGCCAATTATGCCATCTGCAATTCTTCCTGCTCTGAAGACCATCATCATGATGAGCATGTGCATTTCAACTGCACCAGATGTCATAAAATCTACTGCCTCGAGATAGAAGTACCAAGAATTAAGATGCCGAAGGGATTTACTGCAAAAACCGTAAGCTCTACGGCTTACGGCATTTGTGAAAAGTGTAATGCTATCTAGTGACCGGAATGGCCATCTGCGCCATGGGCATGGCCATGTGCCAGTTCTTCCTGTGTAGCTTCACGTACAGCCAGGATCTCTCCCGCAAAAATCAGGTCTTTACCAGCCATAGGATGGTTTAGATCAACATTGACCACATCCTCATGAATAGCGGTAACGCCAGCTCTGAAATGATTTCCCTGGTTGTCCTGCAAAGGAATCACATCGCCAACTGCCGGCAATTCCACATCCTTGAACATATCTTTAGGCAGATCAGCAAATGCGCCTGGATCAATTTCCCCGTAGCCATCTGCTGCAGTCAGTTCGAAACTATAGGTATCACCAACATTTAATCCTGCCAGATGCTCTTCAAACTTTGGAAGCATCATTCCCGTACCATATAAAAAAACGAGTGGATTTTCCTTCTCTGT
>CAMLDJ010000353.1 GCA_946478755.1 uncultured Pedobacter sp.
AGTTTGCCTTCACCATGTCTATTGCGATTGTGATCTCGGCCATTAACGCCTTAACACTAAGTCCGGCATTGGCAGCATTATTCTTAAAGAGCACACATACCGAAGGTGACGCTGAGGTTAAAACAGGCTTTGTTCAAAAGTTCTATGCCGGTTTTAACAGCAGTTTTAATGCCATGACCAACAGATATGTAAGCGGTCTTAAATTCCTGATTAAACGCAAATGGCTCAGCATGGCTGGACTTGGCATAGTTATTCTTGTTACGGTTTATTTAATGCAGAATACTAAATCAGGCTTCATTCCAACTGAAGATCAGGGCTTTATTGCGATTGCTGTTTCGACGCCTTCAGGAACCTCATTAGATGGTACAACCAAGGTGCTTAAACAAGCAGAAGATCAGTTGAGTGCCTTACCTTCTGCAAGATTTGTAACGGCTATATCTGGTTTTAACCTGCTTACCAGTTCCAACAGTCCGTCGGCAGCTATTGTATTTGTGCTGTTAAAACCGAATAAGGATCGTGGGGCAGTGAAAGATATTAACCTGATCCAGAATCAGATCAGAGAAAAATTAGGTGCCTTGTCTGGTGGAAGCTTCTTCGTATTCAGTTTTCCAACGGTCCCTGGTTTTAGTAACGTAGAGGCCTTAGACATGGTATTGCAGGATAAGACTGGAGGTAAGCTGGATAAATTCAGCGGGGTCGCCAATAATTTTATTGGTAAACTGATGCAGAAAAAGGAGATTGCATTTGCATTCACCTCGTTTAAGGCCGACTATCCGCAATTGCAGTTAGAAGTAGATGACGATAAAGCCAATCAACTTGGAGTCAATGTAAAGGATATACTACAGACCATGCAGGCGTATTTCGGAAGTGCACAGGCCTCTGATTTTAACCGTTTTGGTAAATATTATCGGGTAGTGGTTCAGGCAGATATAAACGACAGAACCGATCCTGCATCTATTGACCGTGTTTTTGTAAAAAGCAAGGCAGGCGAAATGGTACCCATTAATACGTTGGTTAAATTAACCCGTGTTTATGGTTCAGAAACGGCATCCCGTTACAACCTTTTTAATTCTATCCAGGTAAATGCTATTCCAAAACCTGGTTATAGTTCTGGTGATGCGATTAGGGCCATTGAAGAGACAGCTAAAGAACAATTACCATCTGGCTTCTCCTATGAGTTCTCAGGGCAGACTAGAGAGGAAATTTCTTCAGGCGGCCAATCAACAATTATCTTTATCCTATGCCTGGTTTTTGTTTACTTCTTACTATCAGCACAGTATGAAAGTTATTTATTGCCTTTGGCAGTTATACTTTCTATTCCTACCGGTATTTTAGGTGTGTTTGTGGTGCTGGGTTTTACCGGTATTGAAAACAACATTTATGTACAGGTCGCGCTGATCATGCTGATTGGGTTGCTGGCTAAGAATGCCATTCTGATTATTGAATTTGCAGTGCAGCGACGCAAGGCGGGGCTCGGCTTGGTCGAATCGGCCCTTGAAGCAGCAAGATTAAGGATCCGTCCGATTATTATGACCTCTCTGGCCTTTGTTTTCGGTCTTTTCCCAATGAGCATCGCAACCGGTCCTTCTGCTCAGGGTAATCATTCTATCAGTATCGGCGCGGCTGGTGGTATGGTGTCAGGGGTTATACTCGGGTTGTTCATTATACCGGTATTGTTTGTGATCTTCCAGCACTTACAGGAAAAATTATCAGGCAACAAACCAACTCTGGTCAACGATACCAAACCCGTAGCTGTTAATGTAGACCAACCTCAGATCATTTATTCATAAATAGAATAAACCGAGCTTGCGAGCTCATTGACACCGCTGAAGACTATTAATAACTATCAATAAAACAAAAAGATAAATAGATGAAACGATATATAAATGCATTGGCCCCCTTGATTGTCTTGCTGGTGCTTAGCGGATGTAAAGTATCAAAAGACATCCCGCTGCCCAAAGCGGCCATTCCTGAGAATTTTAGGAATGCACAGACCAGCGATTCGCTAAGCGTTGCTGATCAAACCATTAAAGATTTCTTTACCGAACCGGAGTTAAATGCCTTAGTAGATACCGCTTTAGTAAGAAATTATGACCTACAGATTGCGCTAAAAAATATTGAATCGGCCGACCAGCTGTTAAGACAGGCAAAACTTGGTAATCTTCCAACATTAAATTTACAGGTAACAGGTAGTTCTAACCGTCCTTCAGACAACAGTTTGAATGGATTAAGCAGTAGTCAGTTCTTGAAAACGAATCATATTGAAGACTTTAATGCCAACCTCGGGTTAAGCTGGGAAGCAGATATATGGGGCAAAATAAGGAGTCAGAAACAGGCCGCACTGGCTGCTTATCTGCAAACATCAGAAGCGAAAAAAGCCATACAAACCAGGCTGATTGCCAGTGTTGCGCAGGGTTATTACCGGCTGCTCATGATGGATGCCCAAATGGCAATTGCTGAAAAGAACCTCGGGTTAAGTGACAGCACTTTAAGGATTATAAACCTGCAGTTTGATGCCGGACAGGTCACTTCGCTCGCCATACAGCAGGCTAAAGCACAGCAGTTGGTGGCCGCTCAGCTGATCCCCAAGCTTCAACAGGATATTACCATTCAGGAAAATGCGTTACGTGTTTTAACAGGACGACTGCCCGGAACTGTCGACCGGTTGGCAAGTCTGGATAAGGCACAAGTTCCTGCCCGTATTTCAGCAGGATATCCTTCAGCGATGGTCAGCAGACGGCCAGATGTGAAAAGTGCAGAACTGTCTTTAGCTATCGCAAATGCGAAAGTAGGGGTGGCCAAAGCCAGCATGTACCCGTCGTTAAGTATCACTGCTGGTGGAGGAGTCAACTCATTTAAGGCCAGTAATTGGTTCAACATCCCAGCTTCATTATTTGGTGTAGTAGCGGGTGGTATCACTCAGCCAATATTTCAAAAAAGACAATTAAAAACACAATACGAACTGGCTAAAATTGACAGGGAAAAAACTGTTATACAGTTCCGTCAGTCTGTACTGAATGCGGTTACCGAAGTATCAGATGAGCTGGTTAAGATAGAAAAGTTAAAACTGCAGTACGACATTTCTAAAGACAAGGTAAACACCCTGCAGCAAGCAGTTAAAAATGCAAATCTGCTATTTAAAAGCGGCATGGCTACCTATCTTGAAGTGATCACTGCTCAAAGTAATTCCCTGCAGAGTGAACTTGAACTTACCACGCTTAAAACTGCCCAGCTTAATGCAACAGTTGAACTCTATCGGGCGCTTGGAGGGGGATTATAAGGGGGATTTTTTCGATATCACACAATTGTTACCCAAGCCAATAATCGGTTAATAATTTTGGTTAAGCCGGGAATTATAGTCAAAAATTATCACTTGAATAATGTTTTTAGTGATAATCGAGATTACTAACCCGGTTTTGCCAATTATAGATTTATTTAGCTTAACGGCGCCGGGCAACAAGTCAGTTTATAGTTCTTGAATAAAATGATAAGTTTGTATGGAAATAACTAACCAGACTTCTTAAAAAAACAATGAAAAAACTAACACTAGCAGCCTTGATGATTGCACCAATGATCGGTTCAGCTCAAACACCGGGTTACACCTTGAAAGCCACTATAGCAAATGCTACAACGCCGGCGAAAGCTTATTTAGCCTACAGGCTTAATGGCAAAAATGTAATGGATTCTGCCGTCGTTAACAACGGTGCATTCCAGTTCAATGGAAATGTGAATGCCCCTGTAATGGCGCAGCTAATTCTGGATCATAAAGCCGTCGGAATAGCGAACCTTGGAAGATCGGCTGACGTATTAAGTCTTTACATTGACCATGGGCTAATTACAGTGACTTCGGCCGACTCAGTTAAACTTGGTACGGTACGAGGATCAAAGATAAATCAGGAGTTCGCTGAATATAATGCTTTTTTAAGCGGGCCTAAAAAATTAATGGAAGCTGTAAATAACGAGTATGGTGCGGCGACAGAAGACAAAAGAAAAGACCCTGTCTACCGGCAACAAATGCAAGCCCGTTACGAAAAAGCTTCAGACGAAAAAGAAGCACTTCAGCAAAAATTCATTCAGGCAAAACCGGATTCTTTTTTTAGTCTGGTTGCGTTAACAGAAATCGCAGGCGGCAGCATGGATGTTGCTAAAATTGAACCTGTGTTCAAAGGATTGTCGGCCGACTTACGTACAAGTGAAGCAGGCAAAGCATTTGCTGCGCAAATTGAAGCAGCACGGGCAACTTCAATAGGAGCTATGGCACCTCAATTTACTCAAAACGATGTAAACGATAAACCTGTATCACTTTCATCTTTTAAAGGCAAATATGTCCTGATCGATTTCTGGGCTTCATGGTGCGGACCGTGCCGTGCAGAGAATCCCAATGTTGTTAATGCATACAATCAATATAAAGATAAGAACTTTACGGTTTTAGGTATTTCGTTGGACAACCCAGGCAAAAAGGATGCATGGCTGGCAGCAATTGAAAAAGACCAGTTAAACTGGACACAGCTCTCTGATTTAAACGGCTGGAACAATGCAGTTGCAAAACAATACGGTATCAGATCAATTCCTCAGAATTTCCTGGTCGATCCCAACGGAAAAATCATTGGAAGGAATCTGCGTGGAGAGGAGCTTCATCGAAAACTAAAAGATGTTATCGCTTCCGAAACAGGTAAATAGTCATGTCAGACTAAAGTGAAATATTTAAAGATATTTGCTTATCTGACGCGCAAACAAGTATTTTGCAGGCATCATTCAAGTAGCGACTGATTGCAAATTAAACCTAAAGGAAAAGACCGAGTCGAACCTATGTCAACCAGGTAATAATGTTGGGTGTGATTATATCTTGAATGCCGTTGATATTACTGTAAATGCATAAGTTTTCTAACACATAAAAAAACAACATAAAATGAAAAACCTGATCTTGTTAACCATTGGAATACTGTTCAGCCTGTCTGCAAGTAGTCAAATTTTGAAACCCGTAAAATGGAGTTACGCTGCGAAGAAAACTTCCAAAACAGAAGCCACTTTATATCTTAAAGCTACTATTGATGAAGGATGGCACATTTATTCTCAAAACATTGCGGATGGCGGACCAGTGAAAACAAGCTTCACATTTGCGCCTTCTAAAGCTTACAAGCCTGTTGGAAAAACCATTGAACCAAAACCAATAGTAAAATTTGAGAAGTCATTTGACATGAATGTAAGTTATTTTGCGAAATCAGTAATATTTCAGCAAAAAGTAAAACTTACCGGTTCAACTGCAGCGGTAAAAGGAACGCTGGAATATATGGTATGTGATGATTCTCAATGTCTTCCTCCTGAAACAGTTAAGTTTTCTATCCCTGTAAAATAAACGGTAATGATCTTAAACAACTGTTTGACAAGCATGAAAATGCTTGTCATTTGCCTTTTTATCTTTTTTGGATCGGCAGCCCGTACATTGGCCCAGG
>CAMLDJ010000354.1 GCA_946478755.1 uncultured Pedobacter sp.
TGCAGTTACGGATTTCAAGACACCAATTTGAAGCAATTGTGCTACCGGAAGGACTGAATATCGGTGAGATGCAGAGCAGCTATCAGAACTTCTACGGGCAGTACCTGCAATTTCAGGCTACCACCAAAAATGGGTATTATCTTAACCGTATGGCGTTTCTTGAAAAAGACCTGAAAAATATCAAAGCGTTGAACAGCCAGATCGTAAAACAGCAGAAAATCCAGCAACAGGAATATAATAACCAGGAAGAGGAGTACGAAGCCTATAAGAAGCTGTATAAGAACAAGGTCATTTCGCGAAGTGAATTTGCACAGCAGGAAAACAAATATTTAGCTTCCAAATACCCTTTGCAGCAGAGTGAAACGGCGATCCTTAATAACTCGGGAACTTATAGCGCTAAAGAAAAAGAGCTTTTAGACTTGCGTCATACAATATCGGAAGAGCAGGCAAAATTTGTTCAGGCCTTAAACCAATGTATTACCGAGAGTGATACCTGGATGATGCAGCACATCTTAATTGCCCCTGTTGACGGCAAGGTTAGTTTTGCAGGCATTGTCCAACAAAATCAAAATATACAAGCAGGTCAAGAGATTTTTATTGTCAATCCGGGCGATACAGACTTCTTCGGTGAAATACAGATTCCGCAATACAATATGGGAAAAATTAAAAAAGGCGCAAAAACCTTGGTCAAAATGCATAGCTATCCCTATGAACAATATGGTATCATTAGGGGAAGACTAACGTATATTTCAGATGTGGCTTTTCGGGATAGTGTATTTGTTGCAAAAGTAAGCTTCGAACATTTTGAGAATAAAGATGCAGATCGCAAAATAGTCCTGAAGAACGGGATGCAGGCAGACGCAGAAATTATTACAGAGGAAAGCTCGCTACTACAAAGGTTTTTTAGGAACATAACGAAAATGTTGAACAGTGGCTAGTATCCCAGCCCTATACCTAATTCCGTCTAACGAGTTTATTACTAGCGCCCATTTATAAAGTTTACTAATGATCGGTTTAAAGTACGATGTGTGAACCATGCAGACCTTTTCAACTTTCTGTTTCTATTAGTCAAATCTGACCAGCGTGTCGTTTGCAAGATCGTATTCATCGACCCCAGTTTCATTAATTAAGGTATGAGTTGAATAATTATTAATAAGTATGTTATCGAATAATTACTTTTAATGCGATGAGGGTAGATAGTTTATGTTTTTCCAGCTTGGGAAAATAAACAAAATCAATCATAAATATTAGGTTTTGTATTTATAAGTCACCTAAAATTGCATCAAATAATATTATTCACTATCTTTAATAAGTTAATTACGGTCGAATAGGCAAAAAAAATGGTGAGCATATAGTGAGCAGGCTACGTCGGTATAATTTAAAAAGCTAACTATCAAAGATATATAGATAGGGTTCGAGTCCCGTCCATTCCGCGAAAATAGTTTTAAATTTAACTAAAAGCCTGTAAATATTTAATTTACAGGCTTTTTCGTTTTCTGGAAATACTAGAATATTCATTTTCGGATCAAGCAAAATATTAACGTGTGAATGCTCACCGATTATAGTCTAAGTAGTTGTTTAAATCATCTTTTACTTATTTGCTGATTTTTTTTTCAACAGTTCTTCGTATGCAGCTCCCTCACGTTTTTCCATACCGTCAGAAATCTTTATCCCGGCTTTCTCAAACTCGCTGATTAATCTTTTATCGAAATCAGCGATGTATGATGCAAATGATACAGAATCTTTTTGTTCAGGAATTGCTGCAAAAGGAACATGTGGTTCTTTAAACCTGTGCAACACGGCTTGAGTACTATCGTTGCCTTCCAAAAGAAGTGAGTCTCCGTAGTCTGTAATCTTAGCTACATAATCTTTGGTAAGGTATTTTAAAGAATCATTTTCTATTTTATACGGAAGCTTAAACCGGCCAACTTTCTGATTATAGAAAACTACATATTGCGAATCAATATCAAATTCGCTATATCCATTCGCTCTGGAAAACCGGTGCCATTTTCCGATCAGTGATTTTTTATTTCCATCTGTATTTTTAGGATTTGGCGAATGGCAGGCGGGAAGGATAAAAATGAAAAATGCAAGGAAATAAAGTATGGATCTCATGATAACTAATTATTAAATAATATTAAAAGCATTTTTAATCCAGGTATTGATCAGAAAGTACCTGCAGTACATACTGCCCGGCTTATTGCCAGGCAGTAATGTGGGTGTGATTGGTTTAAACAACTGTTTACTGTGCCCAAATGGTACAGTTAATATTGCCATTCGTATTAGAACCCCATGTTTCCGCAACCATAATTGCAGGAATATTTAACTGACCGAGCGTATATCCGAAACTTTGCCATTTGTTATAGTGGTTGGCAAAAGTAATGACGCGATTTTGTCCAGTAGAAACCTTTGTAACCCTGGAGCTATAAATTTGCCTGAAACCGTCGCCACCGTCGATATTTTTACCTGTCATCCATCGGGTCCATACATTATAACCTGCACCATCGGTTTCAAATGTTCCCAGGTAGGTGCCGCTATGAGGTGAAACCGCTCCCCAGGTTTCATTGACATAATACTCATAATAAGGGCTTCTGCTCCATCCGTACCAGCCAAAAGTACCACCCCCGGAGTTTGAATAACTGCCCAGATTATAGCCTATTTTATAGTTTGCTGACCCTACTGAATAACCTTTACCGCAAGTAAAATTACCGTTAAATCCGTTCCAGTTTACGCTGTAATTCCCCCCGGTACCATTGGCGTAATTGACTGTGCCAGTTGCGCCGTCACTCTTCCAAAGCGACCAAAAGAAGCCGTTATGTGTACCCGATTGGTAGGATTCTACCGTGGCGACAGCTTTGGTAGGAGGGGGCGGAGCAGTAACTTCCCCAGGCGCCATCTTTTCGTCTTTTTTACAGCCTGTTAAACATGTAGTGCTTGCAAACACTAAGGTTGCAGCTACAACAAGAGTAACCTTCCTGGTTACACCTGTCAGTGAATTTTGTTTTTTCATATAAGATATATATATTGGTTAGGGAAGCAAAATAACCGTATTCAGATCTGGGATATGGCTAATAATCAGCAAATTTGTTATACAAATGTTCACACGGCCTGGAATTGGAACACTCTACTGGCATTTTTTTTCTGTCGGATTACAGAGCCGCATTACTTTAAGTAAGCTTCGAACATTTTAAAAATAAAAGTCTCGATCTGAAGAACGGGATGCAGGCCGACGCTGAAATTATTACTGGCGAGAGTTCTCTGCTCCAGCAGTTTTCAGGAATATAAGCGGCAGTCTCTGGGAATAGATCTTTCACGCTTATTATTTGTGGAAGCCGTTAAGCTGGAGGGTAGATGCCATTGTTTTTGGATCGCGGTGATTGTCATTTTCATATCACAAAGGGTGAAATATACTAAAAAGTATTTTTAATTAAACTTTTTAGTATATTTTTGTGACGTAAAATCTATTAATATGCTTACTAAAGCCGAAAGAACCAAGCAATTCATCCTGGAAACAGCAGCCCCCATTTTTAATCAGAAAGGAATATCAGGAGCTAATATAGACGATGTGCTTGCTGCTACAAAATTGACTAAAGGATGCCTTTATGGCCATTTTGAAGGTAAGGAAGACCTTGCCTTGCAGGTTGTTGATTTTATGCTGAAAACCAACGGTGAAAAAATGTTATCAACTATCGGTAAGGGTAAAACAGCAAAGGCTAAAGTGTTTGCATTTCTCGATTTTTACAAGGATCCTTTGAACACCTATTTAGAAGGCGGGTGCCCTATATTTAATGTTGCAGTTGAATCTGATGACCATTTTCCGGCAATTAAAGAGAAAATAGCCAATGTATTACGGCGCGGACAGGAAATATTTGTTGGTATTTTAAAACAGGGCATTGAGGACGGAGAGTTTTCTGACAAACTTGACCCTGCTGTATTTGCATTTAAAGCCGTAGCTGCTGTTGAAGGTGCGGTGATTATGTGCAGGTCTATGAACACGGCAAAACCGATGACGAGTTTGCTCAAAAACCTGAAAGCAGAATTAGAAAGTTACGCAATCTAATTTTTTTCATTAAAAATATACTAAAAAGTCTCTTTTTATTTTTAACTATTAAAAAAAAACATAATACCATTTCGCATTTAAATTAAAATGCAGAGCTGCGCATAAAAATATACTAAAAAGTCTATAATAAAGAAAATATGGAATCAAAACAAAAAACGGTTTTAGTCACAGGTGCCTCATCAGGCATTGGGCTGCTTGTTGCCAGCAGGCTCCACGAAAATGGCTACCAGGTTATCGGAACTAGCCGCAACCCCGAAAAATACCAGGCAAAATTACCATATAAGTTACTGCCATTAGATCTGAATGATGATCGCTCTATAACATCCTTTGGTCAGTTGCTCTTCGGCCAGATCCAAACTTTGGATGTGTTGGTTAACAATGCTGGTTACCTTGTAAATGGACTTGCGGAGGAAACTCCCATCGAATTAGGCAGGCAGCAGTTTGAAACCAATTTTTGGGGAACGATCAAATTAACCAACGGGTTGCTACCCTACTTAAGAAAGCAAAACCATGGAAAAATAATCACCCTCGGTTCTTTGCTGGGGCTAGTTGGTCTTCCAAATGTGTCATATTATACGGCTTCCAAACATGCACTCGAAGGTTATTTTAAATCATTGCGTTTTGAATTGAACCAGTTTAACATTAAGGTAGCAATGGTTGAGCCGATGAGTTTTAAAACCAATATCGGTGAAAGTGGAACTGTTGCTACAGGAACGATCCCAGCGTATGATACCTTCAGGCAAAAGGTAACCGCCTATACTAAAAATACATTTGATAATGCACCCGATCCTGCACCGGTTATCGCTACTTTATTGCAAACAATAAAGGAAAAGAATCCAAAATTTAGTTACCCTGTCGGAAAAGGATCATCAATCGTTCTGCTGCTTCAGCATTTCGTTTATAAGGTTTTCGAAAAATCCATTCTGAAATCTGTAAATGCTTCAAAATAAAATCATCATTAGAAATTATAACCATGCAAATAAAAGGAAAAACGGTACTGATAACCGGTGGGGCATCAGGTATCGGGCTGGAAGCAGCAAAACAATTTTTGGCTAATGGCGCCAACGTAATCATTACTGGTAGAAACCAAGGGAAATTAGATGATGCCAAGAAACTATATCCGGCAATCATAGCCATTGAAAGTGATGTCTCAGAAGCCGATGATGCACAAAAGCTTTTTAACCAGGTGCAGCAATTGGGCGGTATTGATATATTATACAATAATGCAGGTGTTTTAACTGATCCAATCAATCTTGGTATATCAAATGGGCAGCATTTTGAGGGTGCGGAATATGAAATGAACGTCAATTACCTGGGGGTGATCCGG
>CAMLDJ010000355.1 GCA_946478755.1 uncultured Pedobacter sp.
AGTTTTATCTAAGTTTGAAAAAATCAAATGACATGATAAAAGAAATAACCGTTCAAGAGCTGAAAGAAAAGATTGATAATAATGAAGATTTTCAATTGATCGACGTGAGAGAAACATTTGAATATGAGACTTCTAACCTTAATGGTCTGAACATACCTTTGGGTGGTATTTTAATCGAAGCAGATCAGATTGCACAAGATAAACCGGTGATCATTCATTGCAGAAGTGGTAAAAGAAGCGCTGCGGCGGTGATGCAACTGGAACAACAACTCGGGCTGACCAACTTGTATAATTTAGAAGGTGGTATCCTTGCATGGCAGGAGGCTTTTGATCCAAGTATGCCTGTTTACTAAGCATGGGAAAGAAAATTGCTTTAAATGTCTTTTACAACCTGGGCATTATTGTGTCCATTTTTGGAATCGTGTGGGGATACAACAATGCAAAGTATTTAGCAGTAGCCCTGTTTGTGGTCACTGCTGCTTTTTTTCTTTATTTAAAGTTGCAGCTGGTAAAAGAAATGCGCAGCAACCTTAAAAACCGGAAGTGAATAAGGAAGGGTCTACCCCTTCCAATCCTAAGCCTGGCAATGCGTTTAGCTGGCATTTCCCCTCCAATATTTTTGGTGCAGTAAAAGGATTATTTTTGGTAAGCCATGGCCCGTACAGATCAGCCCAGTCGCATAAAGGTGCCAGAGCCATGCCCGCCTGCGTAGCGCATGAGGTTTCACTCATACAGCCGATCAGTACTTTCATGCCCATAGACCTGGCCTTAAGAATCATTTGGTGTCCCTCAAACATACCTGCGCTCTTCATCAGCTTGACATTGATCCCGTGATAGGCCCCTTTTAAACCATCCAGGTCACCCAGGCGTTGTACAGCCTCGTCAGCCAAGATAGGGATAGGGCTGCGGCCGGTAAGCCAGGCATTTCCTTCCAGGTCTGCCTTGTCCATGGGTTGTTCAATTAGCTGTACCCCCTGATCATGCAGCCAGTAGATCATTTCTATAGCCTGCTTTCGATCTGTCCAGCCTTGATTGGCATCTACGTATAGTGGTAAATCAGTCAGATGCCTTATGGTATTAATGAGCTCTTTATCGTTATCTCTGCCCAGTTTAATTTTTAAGACTTTAAAATTTCCTGCATCCGCAACCTTTTCTTTGATCACTTCCGGCCCGTCGATGCCAATGGTATAGGAGGTCACCGGCATTTTGGAAGGGTCGGCGCCATAAATCTCGTAACAGGGTTTGTTTAAAAGCTTTCCATTGATATCATTTAAGGCGATATCAATAGCTGCTTTAATAGCCGGCTGGCCCTTTTCGATATGGTTCAGATAGCTGACGATCTCCCCGAAATCAAAAGGGTGGAAAAATCGGCTCCAGTCAACTTTTTTTAAAAAGGCAATTGCAGTTTCTACACTTTCGCCCATATAGGGAACCATCGACGCTTCACCATAACCCTCAATACCTTCGTAGGTAAGCCTGATCAGGATGACCGGAGTGCTCGTTCTTGAAAACCGGGCAATGGCAAAAGGGTGTTTTAGTTCGAGGTTGTAGGGGGTATAGGCAATCTTCATAATAAAAAAGCGTTTGGGCGCATGGTCATGACAACTTCATAAAAAATAAAAAACAAATGCAAAGGAATGAAAAAAACTAACGCAAAAGCGAATGTAAAAATAATATACCTAATATTGTGCTCAGTATGAATAGCACAATATACCAGCCCTTTAAAAACTTTGATTTTAAGTACAAAAACTGCTTTTTGAGCGGGGATACATTTAAATCGCCGGTTGAAGAAATGAATATATTGCCTGCATGGCTGTTGAAAGTGGCGAACTTTAGTGGCGATGAGCAAATCAAATTGCTTGATGAAAGTGTGAGATCATACAATGCCTTAAAAGTACCCTGTAATTCGGAAGTGCTGACCCATTTTATTCAGCCCTTAGAAGATAAGATTGCAGCGGCTTTTGATAAAGGCTACCAGGGCATAGTTGCATTGGATGAAGCTGACCTTTTTAAATGGATCGGTAAATTCATGTACAGCCTTATTTATATAGAGATGAATGCGGCTGTTCGTTTACAACAGCTGAGTGCGGATGGTGTGAATATGTCGCAAGGCCTGATGCATAAGTTTGGTAACCTCCATACGATGATCCAGAGCATTTACCTTGATGTCGTGTTTGAAGACTTTATGCCCTGGTCTATAGTCGTGGTGCCCCTTGAAGAAAACAATACTTCCTTTAGCTTTAGGGACGAGATCAATACACTTACCTTCTCCTTAAAGCTGAAAGATTTCGGTATTATTGCCTGTTTGCAGGATAATGGGACGAACAAAAAATATCATGAGGACCTGCTCAGACAAATAGCAGGGAAACCTTTATCTGCACAGCAGTTTGAAGAGCTTTGCGCGCGTTTCTTTTATTCAGCATACTTGTTTAACCGGCTGCCGGAATACACCATTATGCCTGTAGAGGGTTCGATATATATTGACGCCATGCCGCTTAGGGGAACGATGAATAAATCTTTATTTGATCACTGGCAGCATAAGACCTACGCCCAGGTACTGCAGGACTTCTGGAAACCCTGGGGGCATACCTTGTTCGAGATCATTAAAGATCCCACCAAGCCCATCAGCTATTTTGATCCGGCATCATTGCCTGAAACCAGTTAAGCAAGCTTGACCAATAGTTGCCCCAGGAAATGAGGGATTACCCCTGGTACAATCAATACCGTAACAATCATTCCGGCTAGTGCACCAAAAAAATGCGCATCATGATTAATGTTATCCCGGGAATGTCTGGAGGCATACACACAGTACACGAGATATAGCGGACCAAAAATAATCGCCCAGATGGGAATAGGTATAGGGAATATCATCATTGATGAAAAAGGCTGAAATAAGATAAAGCTGAACAGTACCGCACTTATTGCACCGGATGCACCCAGACTGTTGTACCACATGTCGTTCTTGTGCTTAATCACAGAAGGGATATCACTCAGGATCAAACCCAGAAAATATACTGCTGCAAATTGCCATGAGCCAATCATTGCTTCCAGCTGAAAAGCAAAAAAATAAAAGGTCATCATGTTAAATAGGAGATGCATCCAGTCGGCATGAATCAAGCCACTGGTGATTAGCGTATATAATTTATACTTACGCGACACACTGTAAGGGTGCAGCATAAACCTGCCATACAGTGTGTGGTCACTAAATGCATAAATACTGGTTATAACCGTAAAAAGAAAGACAATTGAGGCAACCGGGGTATGAGTTAAATATTCCATGTATTTGATTTCCGCCTAATATAGTGTTTTTGAGGACAGCCCTATAGATCCGAAGTGGTATTTCAGGCCGACAGAGAAATAAGTGTAAATATCCGGGTTGCCGGTTTTAAATCTAATTGGCGAATCATCATAGCCATCCAGGCCTTCACCAAGGGTAATATTGGTTTGGTAATTAAAATTGAGGCCATACTTATAATAACCATACCGGTTCATGAAGTTAAAGGCAATACCCAGGTTTAACGGGACAAGCAGATCTTTAGAAGAGTCTTTACCAGGAAAAACATTCCCTGAGGCATCTAGGCTCTCTCTTACAACAAACCGCATCTTATTCATGACTACGCCCATACCTGCCCCCGCATAAAGGCCTTTTATTACATTGGCAAAACCACTGCGCTGATAGTTGATCAGCGAACCCAGATAAACCTTTCCATTCAGCGCAAAGGTTTTATACTGGTTGATGAATTGACGGGAATTTGGGTCTGTATAAACGTCGCCACCGTTGATCTCGCCCATCTGGCCTTCAAGGCCAAGACTTAAAAAAGGAGTAAAGTGGTAATCAAATGCTCCGTAAGCTCCAAGACCATAATCATGTTTCGCGACATCTGTATACGACTGCGTAACGCCGGCCCCGGCGCCGATGGTCGTTTTATAAAAATTGGTTTGCGCATCGGCATTGAACCAAAGTAAGAGTGTTGATAAAGAGGTTAAAATTGATTTCAAAGGTATCTTGTTTTAAGTATGTAGTCAAAACTATAATCTTTCTATAACTTTGGAGTTTTATAACTTATGCTAAAATATATAAATAAAAACAAATCCCTTCAAAACAGGTTCATAAAATATGTGCAGATCGATACACAGTCCGATCCACTGTCGCCAACTATTCCTTCAACAGCCAAACAAAAGAATTTAGCTGCAGTGCTGGTAACAGAGCTGCTTGAGCTGGGAATAGCAGATGCGCACGTGGATGAATATGGTTATGTCTATGCGACTATCGCTGCCAATTCAGCGAAAAAAATTCCTGTAGTATGTTTTTGCTCCCATATGGATACCTCTCCTGATTGCAGCGGATATCAGGTGAAACCTATTGTTCACGAAAATTATCGAGGACAGGATCTGGTATTGCCGGATGATCATGCTGTGGTACTAAGAATGAAGGAACACCCTGATCTGAAAGACCAGATTGGTAATGACATCATCACCGCAAGCGGGAGTACCTTGCTTGGAGCCGATAACAAAGCAGGTCTGGCAGAGATCATGGAAGCTGCGGCTTTTTTAATGGAGCACCCGGAATTTAAGCATGGTACGATTAAAATATTATTTACGCCTGATGAAGAAATAGGGCGTGGCGTTGATAAGGTAAACCTGGAGAAGCTGGGTGCCGACTTCGCTTACACCGTAGATGGGGAAACGCTTGGTTCGATTGAGGATGAAACTTTCTCTGCCGATGGTGCGGTATTGACGATTAAAGGAGTGAGCGCACATCCGGGTTTTGCCAAGGGCAAAATGGAAAGTGCGATTAAAATATTGTCTGATGTGATCAGCGCATTGCCTGCCGACTGCCTTTCGCCTGAATCAACCGAATTGAAAGAAGGATTTATTCATCCTGTAAGCATCAGCGGCAATGTAGAAGCCGCCGAAGCCCGCTTTATTCTTCGCGCATTTAATGATGATGAACTGGCTGCAAATGGGGAATTACTGGACGCAACGGTGCAAAATATTATTGAGGATTTTCCTAACTCATCCTTTGAGCTAAAGATCACGGAACAATACCGCAACATGAAGCAGGTTCTGGATCAATACCCTCAGGTTATTGAATATGGTATAGAAGCCATAAAACGTGCTGGTATTGTACCTAAGCAGCAAAGCATCAGAGGGGGTACCGATGGATCCCGGCTGTCCTTTATGGGACTGCCTTGTCCTAATATTTTTGCGGGAGAGCATGCTTTCCACGGCAAGCAGGAGTGGGCCTCGGTACAGGATATGGAAAAAGCTGTCGAAACGATTGTTAACATTGCTGCGATCTGGGAAGAACGCGCATAAATGAACGCTTTATTTAGCCAGGGTAAGCCTGGCTAAATATTGATCTGAATCGTCTT
>CAMLDJ010000356.1 GCA_946478755.1 uncultured Pedobacter sp.
CTCGTCAGGCTGTCCAGCTGTTTCCCGGTATAGAGTTTCTCCGTCATCAGTCCATCAAATTGCTTTCTGTCGTCTACAAACTTTTCCAGTGTGCGGACATTGGCGTTTAGCGTATCGAGGTCCTGCTCCCGTTGTTTTAACTCTGCTTCCTTTCTTTTAGCATAAGGGCCATAACCCATCACACCGGATGTTTCAGTGGTTTTATTACCGAATATTTCAAAGTTGAGTTTTTGGCGGTCCGCTTTGATCCCGCTGGCCATCGAATCACGATGCAATTTAGCCTCGTTTAACTTGCCCAGCTCTATGGCGTACTTGTTTTCGAAAGCCGCATTCAGCGTGTCAATCCTGGAGCGCTGATTGTTCAGGTAGCTGACTTTTAAGCGTTCTTTGATCTCTTTATCAAATATTTTAAGTTCTAAGGGCCGGGAAATTACAATCCCGATCAGGATGGCAAGTAAGATCCGCGGAGTAGCCTGAAGGATCTGCTTGTTAACGGTTGCGCTTTTGTTGATACTGGATACAATGTAGCGGTCCATGTTGAAGATAGCGAGGCCCCAAATTAAGCCAAACAACAGGGCAAAAAGGACAGCGCCTGCATCACCTTTGAATACAAAATACATGGCATAACCTCCAGAGAGCGCTGCAAATAGCCCGGTGAAGAATATTGTGGCACCTATGCCTATATATTTGTTATGCTCTGTAGGGTGTTTTTCTAAAGTTGAAATATGCGCACCGGAGCAAAACCAGAAAAAACGGGATACAGCATTCATCATGTAAAAAAATCAAAGTTAATAAAGACTAACTATTAAACGCCCGGGTTATTAAGTTGTTACAGATATTTTATGCGTATTTCCACTTTTTTGTAATTTTCATGTACTGTTTTTGAATACTAACACAGTTTTATCTAAGTTTGAAAAAATCAAATGACATGATAAAAGAAATAACCGTTCAGGAGTTGAAAGAAAAGATTGATAATAAAGAAGATTTTCAATTGATTGATGTGAGGGAGACATTTGAATATGAGGCTTCTAACCTTAATGGTCTGAACATACCTTTGGGTGGTATATTAATTGAAGCGGATCAGATTGCACAAGATAAACCTGTAATCATTCATTGCAGAAGTGGCAAAAGAAGCGCTGCAGCGGTGATGCAACTGGAACAGCAATTGGGCCTGACCAACTTATACAATTTAGAAGGTGGTATCCTTGCATGGCAGGAGGCTTTTGATCCAAATATGCCTGTTTACTAGCATGATAAAAAAGATCGCATTAAATGTTTTTTATAACCTTGGGATTATCGTTTCCATTTTTGGGATAGCCTGGGGATATAACAATACAAAATATTTAGCAGTAGCTTTGTTTGTGGTTACTGCTGCACTTTTTCTTTATTTAAAGCTGCAGTTTGTAAAAGAAATGCGGAGCACACTTAAAAACAGGAAGTAAATAAGGAAGGGTTTATCCCTTCCAATCCTAATCCTGGTAAGGTGTTTAGCTGGCATTTCCCTTCAAAAAGGTTTGGTGTAGTAAAAGGATTGTTTTTGGTAAGCCATGGCCCGTCCAGGTCTGCCCAGTCGCACAAAGGTGCTAAGGCCATTCCCGCCTGTGTGGCACAGGAAGTTTCGCTCATACAGCCGATTAGTACTTTCATGCCCAAGGATCTGGCTTTTAGGATCATTTGATGCCCCTCATACATGCCTGCGCTCTTCATCAGCTTGATATTGATCCCATGATAGGCACCTTTCAGGCCGTCCATGTCTGCCAGGCGCTGTACGGCTTCATCTGCCAATATGGGGATCGGGCTGCGGCCAGTAAGCCAGGCATTGCCTTCCAGGTCTGCCTTGTCCATAGGCTGTTCAATCAGCTGTACACCCTGATCGTGCAGCCAATAGATCATCTCTATGGCTTGCTTTCTGTTGGTCCAGCCCTGATTGGCATCCACATATAGTGGTAAATCGCTTAAGCTTCTTATGGTATTGATGAGTTCCTTGTCGTTATCCCTGCCCAGTTTAATTTTTAGAACTTTAAAGTTTGTTGCATCCGCAACTTTTTCCCTGATCACTTCCGGGCTGTCAATGCCAATGGTGTAAGAGGTAACCGGCATTTTTAAAGGATCGGCGCCATAAATCTCATAACAGGCTTTGTTTGACAGCTTTCCGGTCAGGTCATTTAAGGCGATGTCAATGGCCGCTTTTATAGCTGGATGGCCCTTTTCTATGCTGTCCAGATAGCTGATGATCTCCTCGAAATTAAATGGATGAACAAAGCGGCTCCAGTCGACCTTTTTTAAAAAGGCTATCGCTGTTTCTTCGCTTTCGCCCATATAAGGGACCATTGAAGCTTCACCATATGCTTCAATGCCTTCATAGCTGAGCCTGATCAGCATCACCGGGGTGCTTGTTCTTGAAAACCGGGCAATGGCGAAGGGATGTTTCAGTTCCAGGTTATAGGCTGTGTAAGCGATCTTCATAATTAAAAAGCGTTTAGGTCATGGTCATGACAACTTCATAATAGCTAAAAAACAAATGTAAAAGAATGAAAAAAAGTAACGCAAAAGCGAATGTAAAAATAATATCCCTAATATTGTGCCCAGTATGAATAGCACAATATACCAGCCCTTTAAAAACTTCGATTTTAAGTACAGAAACTGTTTTTTAAGCGGAGATACATTTACATCACCGGTTGAGGAGATCAACATACTACCGGCCTGGTTGCTAAGCGTGGCAAATTTTAGCGGTGATGAGCAAATTAAATTGCTGAACGAAAGTGTAAGGTCATATAACACTTTAAAAGTGCCCTGTAATAGCGAAGTGCTAACACATTTTGTTCAGCCGCTGGAAGATCAGGTTGCAGCGGCTTTTGATAGAGGTTACGAAGGCGTAGCTGCGTTGGATGAGGCTGATCTTTTTAAATGGATCGGCAAATTTATATACAGCCTTATTTATATAGAGATGAATGCGGCTGTTCGCTTGCAACAGCTAAGTGCGGACGGTGTAAATATGTCGCAGGGCCTGATGCATAAGTTTGGTAACCTGCATACCATGATCCAGGGCATTTACCTTGATGTGGTATTTGAAGATTTTACGCCCTGGTCTATCGTTGTGGTGCCACTTGAAGACAAAGAGACTTCCTTTAGCTTCAGGGATGAGATCAATACCCTTACTTTCTCTTTAAAGCTTAAAGATTTTGGTATTATTGCCTGTTTGCAGGACAATGGGACCAATAAAAAATACCATGAAGAACTGCTCAAACAGATCGCGGGCAAACCTTTATCTGCGCCGCAGTTTGAAGAGCTTTGTGCACGTTTCTTTTATTCAGCATATCTGTTTAACCGGTTACCGGAATATACCGTTATGCCTGTAGAAGGCTCGATATATATTGACGCCATGCCCCTTCGGGGAACGATAAATAAATCTTTATTTGATCACTGGCAGCATAAAACTTACGCTCAGGTATTGCAGGACTTCTGGAAGCCCTGGGGGCATACCTTATTCGAGATCATTAAAGATCCACTCCATCCAATCAGTTATTTCGATCCGGCATCATTGCCTGAAACCAGCTAACCGATCTTCGCCAATAGTTGTCCCAGGAAATGAGGGATCGTCCCTGGAACCAGCAGTACTGTCAGGATTAACCCTGATAGGGCACCAAAAAAATGCGCATCGTGATTGATGTTATCCCTGGATTGTTTGGAAGCGTATACACAATAGATCAGGTATAAAGGGCCAAATACGATAGCCCATATTGGTATAGGAAGTGGAAAAATGTACATGGTAGAGAACGGAAAAAACAAAATGCAGCTAAATAATACCGCGCTGATTGCACCTGATGCTCCCAGGCTGTTGTACCACATATCATTTTTATGCTTAAGAACTGAAGGGATATCGCTGGCAACAAGGCTAACAAAATATATTATTCCAAAGTTCAAAGAACCTATTTGACGCTCTAAAGGAAAGCCAAAAGAGAAAAAAGTAATCATGTTAAAGATCAGGTGCATCCAGTCGGCATGAATTAATCCGCTTGTGATCAGTGTATATAGTTTATGCTTGCGTGCCACGCTGTAAGGATGCAGCATAAACCTGCCATACAATCCATGATCACTGAATGCATAAATACTGGTTATAACAGTGAAAAGAAAGACAATTGAGGCAACGGGTGTGTGTGTTAAATATTCCATGTATTTGATTTCCGCTTAATATAATGTTTTTGAGGACAGTCCTGTGGATCCGAAGTGGTATTTCAGGCCGACAGAAAAGTAGTTATAGATATCCGGGTTACCGCTTTTAAATCGAAGGGCAGAGTCATTATAGCCATCAAGGCCTTCGCCGAGAGTGATATTAGCCTGATAATTAAAAACAAGGCCGTACTTATAATATCCATACCGATCCATGAAGTTAAAGGCGATGCCAAGGTTTAAAGGCACGAGCAGATCTTTAGAACTGTCACTGCCGGGGAAAATATATCCTGATCCATCAGGTTTTTCTCTTACTACAAAACGCATTTTATTCATGATTACACCCACGCCAGCGCCTGCATAAAGACCTTTTATTGCATTTGAGAAACCGCTGCGCTGGTAGTCGATCAGGGAACCCAGGTAAATCTTTCCATTCAGTGTAAAGGCTTTATATCGGTTGATGAATTGCCGGGAATTTGGGTCAGTATAGACGTCGCCGCCATTGATCTCACCCATCTGACCCTCAAGACCGAGACTTAAAAAGGGGGTAAAGTAGTAATCAAATGCCCCGTAAGCGGCAAGCCCATAATCGTGTTTGGCTACATCTGCATAAGATTGTGTAATACCGGCCCCAGCACCGATTGTCATTTTATAAAAATTGCTTTGTGCGCTGGTATTAAACCAAAGTAAGAGTGCTGATAAAGAGGCTAAAATTGGTTTCAAACGTATCTTGTTTTAAGTATGTAGTCAAAACTATAATCTTTATATAACTTTGGAGTTTTATAAGAGTATGCTAAAATATATAAATAAAAACAAATCCCTTCAAAACAGGTTCATAAAATATGTGCAGATCGATACACAGTCCGATCCGCTGTCACCCACTATTCCTTCAACAGCCAAACAAAAAGACCTGGCTACGGTGCTGGTAGCAGAACTGCTTGAATTTGGCATAGCCGATGCACACCTCGATGAGTATGGGTATGTATATGCAACTATCCCCGCTAATTCAGCTAAAAAAGTTCCTGTAATATGCTTCTGCTCACACATGGATACCTCTCCTGATTGCAGCGGATATCAGGTAAAACCTATTGTTCATGAAAATTACCAGGGGCAGGATCTGGTATTGCCTGATGATCATTCTGTGGTGTTAAGAATGAAGGAACACCCTGATCTGAAAGACCAGATTGGTAATGACATCATCAC
>CAMLDJ010000357.1 GCA_946478755.1 uncultured Pedobacter sp.
GGCTCTGGTACGATGGGCAATGGCATAGCACATACTTTTGCGCAATTTGGCTACCGGGTAAACCTGATAGATATCAACAGGGAAGCGCTGGAGAAAGCCTTAGATACCATCGGTAAAAACCTTGACCGTCAGCTGAGCAAGGGAACATTAACAGCAGCAGAAAAAGCAGCAACACTCGGCAACATAACCACGTTTACAGAGATGAAGGCCGGTGTGACCAATGCTGATCTCATTGTAGAAGCGGCAACTGAAAACCTGGAGCTTAAACTGAAAATATTCAGGGACCTGGATAGCTTTGCGAAACCGGATGCAATCCTCGCAAGCAACACTTCTTCTATTTCAATCACCAAAATCGCGGCTGTAACCAGCCGCGGTGATAAAGTGATTGGCATGCATTTTATGAACCCCGTTCCGGTTATGAAACTGGTGGAAGTGATTCGTGGTTATGCCACCAGCGACGCAACGACCGCAACGGTGATGGAGCTTTCCAGGATGCTGGCTAAAGTCCCTGTTGAGGTAAACGACTATCCAGGTTTTGTGGCCAACAGGATCTTAATGCCCATGATTAATGAGGCTATCTATACATTATACGAAAATGTAGCCGGTGTGGAAGAGATTGACACTGTGATGAAATTAGGCATGGCCCATCCCATGGGTCCTTTACAACTGGCCGACTTTATCGGTCTGGATGTTTG
Organism: uncultured Pedobacter sp.; assembly: GCA_946478755.1. The sequence continues at coordinate 696 of CAMLDJ010000357.1, forward strand.
TCTGGCTATCCTACGTGTCCTGCAGGATGGTTTTGGAAATCCCAAATATGCTCCCTGCCCTTTACTCGTAAATATGGTTACCGCGGGAAATAAAGGCATTAAGTCCGGTGAAGGATTTTACAATTATGCCAATGGCGTTAAGGAGGCCAGCATAGCCGGCAAATTTAGCTAGTCATGCTATAAATCTGATTTTTAAGCGTATTTTTGAACAATGAACGAAAATCTTGATCCCTCGTCCGAAAGCCTGTCACCCATAGAACGCGATATTGAAAAAGTATTGCGCCCGCAGGCTTTTGATGATTTTACCGGACAGGAAAAGGTGATGGAAAACCTGAAGATCTTTGTGAAAGCAGCGAAACTACGCGGTGAACCACTGGATCACGTTTTATTACATGGCCCTCCCGGACTAGGTAAAACAACACTTTCCCTTATTATCGCCAACGAAATGGGTGTAGGCATCAAAGTGACTTCGGGACCGGTATTGGATAAACCTGGAGATCTGGCTGGTCTGTTAACCGGATTAGACGAAGGGGATATCCTGTTTATTGACGAGATACATCGCTTAAGCCCTTTGGTTGAGGAATATCTTTATTCGGCGATGGAGGATTTTAAAATAGATATTATGCTGGAGAGTGGCCCGAATGCGCGCTCTGTACAGATCAGCCTGAACCCTTTTACGCTGGTTGGTGCCACTACGCGTTCCGGCCTGTTAACAGCTCCGCTAAGAGCCAGGTTCGGAATCAATTCCAGACTCGCTTATTACGATGCCAAGCTACTGACGACTATCGTCTTAAGGTCCTCAGAAATATTGAAGACCCCCATTACCGATGAAGGGGCCTATGAAATTGCTCGTAGAAGCCGCGGAACGCCACGTATTGCAAATGCTTTGTTAAGACGTACAAGAGATTTTGCACAGATTAAAGGTACTGGAGAAATTGACACCAACATTGCGCGTTATGCCTTAAAAGCACTAAATGTTGATGAGCATGGCCTGGATGAAATGGACAATAAGATTTTGACCACCATCATCGATAAGTTTAAAGGCGGCCCTGTCGGTTTAAAAACCATCGCTACTGCTGTCGGAGAAGATGAAGGGACGATTGAGGAGGTGTATGAGCCTTTTCTGATCCAGGAAGGCTTCCTGATGCGCACATCCAGAGGCCGGGAGGCTACCGAAGCAGCCTATAAACACCTCCAAAGAAATTTCCCCGGGCAAACCGGACGATTATTCTAAGAAAAGGAATTTAGGCATCATTTCTGTTTCAGATTAGGTAAATTTGGCTAATATGAACATAGAGACCAGAAAACTTACGTTAAAAGACTACGACGATTTAAAAGAATCCATGCTGGCAGCCTATGATACACTTGGCGGTCAGATCTGGAGCAAAGCTACCATCGCCAAACTCTTAAAGCTGTTTCCGGAAGGACAGTTGTGCATTGCCGTGGACGATAAAGTAGTCGCCTGCTCCCTATCCATCATTGTAGATTATGATGAATATGGCGATAAACATACCTATCAGTTGATCACGGGTGATTATACTTTTTCTACGCATGACCCTAATGGGGATACTTTATATGGAATTGAGATCTTCGTTTCCCCTGAATTCCGGGGCCTGCGTTTAGGCCGGAGATTATATGAGGCGCGAAAAGAACTTTGTGAAAGCCAGAACCTGAAAAGCATTATTGCCGGTGGCCGCATACCCGGCTATCATGAATATGCCGAAAAATTAAGCCCAAGACAATACATCGACAAGGTAAAAGCAAAGGAGCTGTATGATCCGACCTTAACCTTTCAGTTGTCGAATGACTTCCACGTCAGGAAAGTATTAAAGAATTACCTTCCCGGCGACCATGAATCCAAAGAGTTTGCAACACTGATAGAATGGAACAACATCTACTATCAGGGAATTGATGCTTCTGCACGCTCTGCAAAAACAATCAGGATAGGTTTAGTACAATGGCAAATGCGTCTGTTCCCCGATATTGATGCCTTTTATGAACAGGTTGAGTTTTTTGTGGACGCGGTAAGTGGTTACAAGTCTGACTTCATCATGTTTCCCGAGTTTTTTAACACCCCTCTTTTGCATCCCTACAATCAGCTGCCTGAAATGGAGGCCATGCGCAAACTGGCTGAGCAAACTGCTGAAATTGTGGAACGTATACAACAATATGCACTGGCTTATAATGTAAATATTATATCAGGCACCATGCCTATTGTGGAAAACAACAAGCTGTATAACGTAACTTATCTTTGTCACAGAAGCGGTAAAACTGATGAGTACAGGAAGATCCACATCACTCCGAATGAACAGAGATACTATGGAATGGTGGGCGGAGATAAGATACAGGTATTTGATACAGATTGTGGTAAAATAGGTATATTGATCTGCTATGATGTGGAGTTCCCCGAACTGAGCAGAATATTGGCAGATCAGGGAATGCAGATGTTATTTGTACCCTTCTTAACGGATACACAGAATGGATATACACGGGTAAGGCATTGTGCCCAGGCCAGGGCTATTGAAAACGAATGTTATGTAGCCATTGCCGGTTGTGTTGGTAATTTGCCTAAGGTAAACAATATGGACATCCAGTTTGCACAGTCGGCCGTATTTACACCTTCAGATTTTGCTTTTCCTACTAACGCGGTAAAAGCTGAAACCACACCCAATACAGAGATGATGCTGGTGGTTGATGTCGATCTGCACCTTTTAGATGAATTGCACCATTTTGGAACCGTTAAAATATTAAAAGACAGGCGAAAGGACCTGTACGAGGTCCGTTTACTCAAATAATGCCGCAGAAAAGTCAAAGGGGCATGCAGCCCCTTTTTATTTACCCTCTGGTCACTAGCCAGTAAATCAGCAGAATGATGACCAGGACAGGGATGATCCATCTCAGTACTACCGCCGCACCGTTTATATCTTTTTCCTTTACCGCCTGAGGGGAAGGTCCAGGATCTGCCTGATGCCTTGCATAGTCATGTTCGATCGGTTTATGGGTATGGGGTTCGTCCGTATGTTTTTGATTTCCTGTATGTTTTTGATCTGTATTTTCCATGGCCTTAAGTTTTAGTTTATGTAATTAACAACAAGGCAGACTTTAAAAAGTTTACAATTCAAAGCCTTATCTTTGCATCTGATGATCAACAATACCGCTACATACAGCAAATTAATTAAAGCAGAAGCCATGCGGCTTGGCTTTATGCAATGTGGTATTGCCAAAGCTGGTTTCCTGGAGGAAGAAGCGCCTAAACTGGAAAAATGGCTACAAAATAACCATCATGGTCAGATGACGTACATGGAAAATCATTTCGATAAGAGACTAGATCCCAGGCTACTGGTCGACCATGCTAAGTCTGTGATTTCGCTAACCTTGAACTACTTCCCTGCAGAGGAGCAAACTGACCCCGGTGCACCCAAAATTTCTAAATATGCCTATGGAGCAGATTACCACGAGGTCATTAAAGAAAAGCTGTTTGAGTTGTTAAACTTCATCAATGCCGAAGTTGGTGAGGTCAGCGGCCGGGCCTTTGTAGATTCCGCTCCGGTATTAGACCGTGCCTGGGCAAAACGCGCAGGAATTGGATGGATCGGAAAAAACAGTAACCTCATCAGTAAAAATAACGGGTCATTCTTTTTCCTGGCCGAGCTGATTGTAGACCTGGAGCTGGAATACGATAATCCTTTTCAAACCGACCATTGTGGCACTTGTACAAAATGTATCGATGCCTGCCCTACAGAAGCCATCCTCTCCCCCTTTGTTATTGATGCAAAAAAATGCATCTCTTACTTGACCATCGAACTCAGGGACGAAATTGATACTGGTTTTAAAGACAAAATGGACAACTGGATGTTTGGCTGCGATATTTGCCAGGATGTATGCCCTTGGAACAGGTTTGCCACACCTCATTCCGAGCCCAGGTTTAAACCTAACGAGCAAGTGCTAAAGATGAAACGGGAAGACTGGCTGGACATCACTGAAGATGTTTTTAAGACTATCTTTAAAAATTCAGCAGTTAAGCGTACCAAGTTTAAAGGATTGACCAGGAATATTGACTTCATAAAAAAGACCCTGTAAAAGGGTCTTTAAATATTTCAGGCATTATTTGCCGAATTTCATTTTCAGCTGTGCCAACATATCCTCTGTAACATCTACAGCGGGCTTCTCTTTTTTTATGGAGACGGGCTGTGGCCTGGTCGTGTCCTGCCCGGGCTTAACCTGTGGCTGTTTTGGCCTGTTGGCTTCAGCCTGTTGCTGTCTTTCCTGTTTAAGCAGCTCTTTCTTCTTATTCCATCTTGTCCAGATCTCTTCCAGTTTTTTCTTGGTATATAACGGAAAATCCCCTTGTTTCATCCAGGCATAATAGCTGGGTTCAATATCAAACACCTGTTCTACTATCTTGCCCTTATGCTTTCCAAAATTGAAGATCTCCTCGTCATTTTCATTGTAAACCATTCTTCCCGCAAAGTCAACCGGCTTATTCATATTTGTAAAAACATGCAGGGCGTCTACATCATTTTGTACAGGTCTGGATATTTTACCTTGTTTATCCTCAAAGTCAGTATCCTTATAACGTTCAATCTGTGCCAGTAATACATGATAAGTTGCCGTAATATCAGCTTCAGCAGAATGGGCGTTTATAATATCCTTACCGCAGTAAAACTTATATGCTG
>CAMLDJ010000358.1 GCA_946478755.1 uncultured Pedobacter sp.
CAGGCGTACAGATTGGAGTTGCGGTTCCACTGTTTAGCGGTGCAGGCCGTGCGCGCATAAACAGTGAAAATATAGCCACACAAATTGCGGAGAGCGATTACCTGGGGATGCAGAGAAAAGTCAACATCCAGTATCAGCAGGAACTAAAGAACTATAACAAGAACAGCAGTCTGGTCGAATATTTTACTTCAGGTGGACTAACACAGGCGGATGAACAACTGCGCATAGCGCAGGTATCGTATGATCTGGGAGAGATTGGTTATATGGAGTTTATTCAAAACATGGCCCTGGCTATACAAAGCAAGCTCAATTATCTGCAGACCGTGAAGCAGCTTAATCAATCCGTGATTCAATTACAATTTTTAAAAGGGAACTAATCAAATGAACGCAATACCATATATCAAAAAAAAATTAACTGTGCTGATGTGTGCAGCATCGCTTACTGCAGCAATCAGTTCATGCGGCGATGCCGGCAGGACAAATAGAGCGGAAACCGAAGAGACGAAGGCGCATGACGAGCATGGGACTGCCCATGGAGCTTTTGCACTGAGCCAGGAACAATTGGATGCGGTAGGCATCCTGATTGGTCATATGGAACAAAAGAACCTGACTGCGGTGGTAAAAGCCAGCGGACAACTGGCCGTTCCCCCGCAAAATGCGGCGCAGGTTAACGTGCTTAATGGTGGCATCATCAGGAAGATTAATGTTATGGAAGGCCAGCGGGTAAGCAAGGGCCAGGTGCTGGTTACGATCGAAAACCAGGACCTGATCAGGCTTCAGCAGGATTACTTGACCTCGAAAGGGAGTTTTAGCTTTATAGAAGCAGAATACCACCGCCAGCAGCAGCTTAAAGCTGCAAATGCTGGTACAGGAAAAGCACAGCAGCTGGCCGAAGCCAATTACAATGCGGAAAGGGCTAAATTAAAAGCTTTTGAACGCCAGCTGCAGCAATATGGGATCTCTATCAGCCACATTACTTCCGGGAACATCAGGGCGCAGGTGCCGGTAACCGCACCCATAAAAGGTACCATTGGAAAGATCAATGCGGAAACCGGCTCTTATGCACAACCGGGTATATCCTTGATGGACATTGTGGACAATTCCAAGATCCATGCTGATCTGATCGTATTTGAAAAAGACCTCTCGAAGATTAAAGTTGGACAGAAAGTCGATTTTCAGTTGACCAATCAAAAGAACGAACAAATTGAAGGGCAGATCTATGGGATCAATAAATCATTCGAAAACGATAGCAAGGGGGTTGTGGTTCATGCGGTAATTAAAAAACCAGGGGCCAGCCTGATTCCAGGCATGTATGTAACCGGGCTGATTGGTGTCGGTACAGCAACGGTTACTGCGGTACCGGTTGATGCAGTAATAAGAACCGAAGGCAAAGCGTTAATTTTTGTAGTTCAGGAGGATGCGCAAGCCAATCCTGGCAAAGAAAAGGACCATGCACATCCTGGAGAAGCAGAAGAAAAACATAAAGGAGAACAAGTAAAAGAGGAAAAATCAGTACATTTCAGGAAAGTTGAAGTGACTACCGGAGTTGCGGAACTGGGCTATGTTCAGATCCACCCGCTGGAAAAATTACCAGTCCACGCTAAGGTAGTCACAAAAGGGGCCGTGTATTTGCAGTCAAAATCATCAGGACCTGCAGCACATGATCACTGATTAATTAGGCGCATATGATACAGAACGTTAAAAACCAGCATACGGCCTGCTGCCAGGCAAATGAAGACCAGAAAAAGGTTTCTCATTCGCGCACAAACGGACCTACTGAGGATGACGGACATAACCATGGTGCAGCCGAACCCTCTGGATGGTTAAGTCACTGGCCCCTATTAACCGCCTTAGCTATTGTGGTTGTGATGATGGTTTTAACCTTTGGTTTCCAGCTCAGCTTCAATACGTTCATCGCCCTCCTCGTATATATCCCGGCTTATTTACTTGCCGGATATCATGTACTGGGTCTGGCGATAAGAAAGGCCATAAGACTTGATTTCTTCAATGAGTTCTTCTTAATGAGTGTCGCCACAATCGGGGCTTTCGCCATTGGTTCATTCAGTGAAGGTGTTGCCGTTATGGTATTCTACTCCATAGGAGAATGGTTTCAGGATGCTGCAGTGAGCAATGCGAAAAGAAGCATTAAGGCATTGCTGGATATCCGCCCTGATGCCGTTGATGTGATCAGGAAGGGCAAAGTGCTGACCGTAGCCCCTGCAGAAGTAGCTATAGATGAGCGCATACAGATCAAACCTGGCGATCGGGTTGCCTTAGACGGCTTGTTGTTATCAGATCAGGCCACATTTAACACGGCTGCATTAACCGGAGAAAGCAGACCGGATGACAAAGTTAAAGGGGAAACTGTCTTGGCCGGAATGATCAACCTGAACCAGGTTACAGAAGTACAGGTTAAAGCAGTATTTAAGGACAGTAAGCTAAGTAAAATACTCGAAATGGTACAAGACGCTACGGCCCGTAAATCCCAGACGCAGCTTTTTATTTCCCGTTTTGCCAAAATATATACACCAATTGTGTTTGCATTAGCCGTTTTGGTGGTCGCGCTGCCCTGGTTCTTCGTCCCCGACTATACATTTAGGGACTGGCTTTACAGAGGTCTGGTATTTTTGGTCGTCAGTTGCCCTTGTGCGCTTGTTGTATCCATTCCCCTGGGTTATTTTGGGGGAATTGGTCTGGCTTCAAAGAATGGCATCCTGTTTAAAGGTTCCAGCTTCCTTGATTTGATGACCAAAATAGATACGGTTGTCATGGACAAAACAGGCACCTTGACAAAAGGTGTTTTTGAGGTTCAGGAGGTCGTGACCAATGATCTTGACCCGCAGGAATTCATCCTGCTGGCGGCGGCCATCGAAAGCAAGTCGACCCACCCTATTGCACGCGCAATAGTTAAATATGCGGGTGATGCTTTTCATACTGCGGAGATTGCCGAAGTGGAGGAAATATCGGGCCGCGGTCTTAAAGGCATGATAAACGGAAGGACTATATTGGCAGGAAACACCAAACTTCTTGAACAGTTTAACATTGATTACGACAAGGCTATCGACAAGGAAACAGATACGGTCGTGGTATTGGCGGTAGACGGCAAATACGCCGGATATATGACGATTGCTGATGAGATTAAAGCCGATGCAAAACAGGCCATCACAGCCCTGCACCGCTTAAGTATCCGAACGGTAATGCTTAGCGGAGATAAGCAAAATGTGGTTGATCGGGTAGCCGGACTGTTGGGCATAGATAAAGCCTTTGGCAATCTTTTACCGGAAGATAAAGTTGAAAAGGTAGAAGCCATAAAAAGAGAAGGCAGACGGCTCGCTTTTGTGGGCGATGGGGTAAACGATGCACCTGTTGTGGCCCTGGCAGATGCGGGAATAGCCATGGGTGGATTGGGCAGCGATGCAACTATAGAAACGGCAGATATTGTGATTCAGAACGATCAGCCCTCCAGAATTGTCACCGCTATAAAGATCGGAAAATTGACCAGGAACATCGTATGGCAAAATATAGCACTGGCTATGGCCATTAAAATCATCGTTTTAGTCCTCGGTGCGGGTGGTGTAGCTACCTTATGGGAAGCCGTAATTGCCGATGTAGGCGTAGCGCTTCTGGCCATCTTAAACGCGGTGCGCATCCAGCAGATGAAGCTTTGAGGTCTGGGCCAAATGCCTAAAGCCAATTGAATTTATAAGTCTGCTAATAAGATGTATTAAAAATTCGGTTTTTATTACGCAATTGCATCAGCAATTTTAGAATAATGAAAACCAAATCCATCCTCACGATCTGTATTCTCCTGACGGGGATACTCATGCTTTCATTCGTTAAAGATAACCTATGGAGGTCAAGATTTCTTACCGTAAATAAAGACGGGAGCATTACCTATATTCCTGATGAAAAGGGAAATACCATTCCCGATTTCAGCCTTGTTGGTTACCACCATAGGCTCAAAGAAATTCCCAATGTCAAAGTGGTTAAAACAGTTTCGCCGGTTAAAGGTGATGCAGGCAGTAGCATTCAGGAAGCGATTGACCAGGTATCGGCTATGCCTATCGGAGCAGATGGCTTCAGGGGTGCTATTCTTTTGAAGAAAGGCGACTATTCTATTGCAGGTACAATCCATATCAACGCTGATGGCATTCTTTTAAAAGGTGAAGGAAATACTGTCGGTGGCACCAGACTAATTGCCGCGGGGAAAGGTCTGCGCAGCCTTATAAAAATCAGCGGAAAAGGAAAAATAACCGAAACGGGAAGCAGGGTAAAAATTACAGATACTTATGTGCCCACCGGTACAAAGTCGTTCCGCGTTGCTGCTGCAAAAGACTTCAAGGTCGGCGACAGGATCATCGTATTCAGACCTGGAACCGAAAAATGGATCCACGATCTTCAAATGGATAGAATTGTGGAGCGCCAAGGCACTAAACAATGGAAAGCCGCTGAATATAACCTGAGTTATGAAAGAGAAATTACGGCGGTTGATGGGGATAAAATCACGGTCGACAACCCCGTAGTGATGGCTATGGAAGCGCAATATGGCGGTGGTGAAATTTTCAAGTATGAATATAAGGGTCGTTTAAAAGAGGTTGGAATAGAAAATATTTTTTTCCAATCTGACTATGCAAGTGATACGGATGAAGATCATGGTTGGATCGCCCTTGAATTTGATGGGATAGAAAACGGATGGGTAAGTGAGGTGACCTCCCGATTTTTTGGTTATTCCTGTGTAAGTCTAAGTGGTGGGGCAAAGAATATCACCGTAAAAAACTCTAAATGCCTGGATGCGAAATCGGTCATTACTGGCGGAAAACGGTATTCCTTCAGCAATAACGGACAGCAAAACTTGTTTATGAACCTCGAGACCACTGAAGGCAGACATGACTATGTAACGGGTGCGAAAACATGCGGACCAAATGTTTTCTACAATTGCAAGGCACGGAAAACACACGCTGATATCGGACCTCATCACCGCTGGTCTACCGGCACCTTGTACGACAATATAGATACCGACGGCGAGATCAATATTCAGGATCGCGGCAACTGGGGCAGCGGTCATGGCTGGGCAGGTGTTACACAGGTGGTATGGAATTGCAAGGTTAAGGGCGCGGCTGTGCAAAACCCATGGGTATCGGGTAAAAACTATGCCATCGGGCTGCAGGGAGAGAAACTAAAGGGTCGTTTGGAAGGTAAACCCGATGGAGAATGGGACGGGTTAAATCAGACGGATTTGGAACCGGCTTCGCTCTATGAGGTGCAGGTGAATTCAAAAAAGGCAAAATAAGGATTCTTCTCTGAGTCTGCATTACTTTAGCGCTGAAGAAGCGCTAAAGAACGCTAGGCCTCATCG
>CAMLDJ010000359.1 GCA_946478755.1 uncultured Pedobacter sp.
AAAAGCCATTGTTGCTGATGCCGTCGAGATAGACGAAAAAAATGTGGGAACCGTAATCCCTGCAACGCTGCAGCGTACATCTGATTACCTGAGCCACCCTATATTCAACACGCACCGTTCTGAACATGAAATGCTGCGTTATATTAAGTCGTTGGAGACGAAAGACCTTTCACTGTGCCATTCTATGATTGCTTTGGGTTCATGTACTATGAAGCTGAATGCAACAACAGAAATGATTCCTGTAACCTGGCCTGAGTTTAGCAAGATCCATCCTTTTGCACCAGCAGACCAGGTGTTGGGTTATTACACCGTGTTCAATGAACTGGACAAGTGGTTAAGTGAAATTACAGGTTTTGCTGCAATGAGCTTACAGCCCAATGCCGGAGCACAGGGTGAATACGCAGGCCTGATGGTGATCAGGGCTTATCACAATGACCGTGGAGAAGCACACCGTAACATTGCATTGATCCCTTCGTCAGCACATGGTACAAACCCAGCCTCTGCTGCAATGGCAGGGATGAAGATCGTTATTGTAAAATCACTGGAGAACGGGAACATCGATGTTGATGATCTAAAGGCCAAAGCTGAGGAACATGCAGCTAATCTTTCCTGCTTAATGGTGACTTACCCTTCTACACACGGTGTGTTTGAAGAAAGTATTGTCGACATCTGTGACATCATTCACAAAAATGGTGGACAGGTGTATATGGACGGCGCAAATATGAACGCACAGGTTGGTTTAACCAGTCCGGGTAATATCGGCGCTGATGTATGCCACTTAAACTTACACAAAACCTTCTGCATTCCTCACGGAGGCGGTGGCCCGGGTATGGGACCAATTGGTGTAGCCAAACACCTGGTGCCTTATTTACCTGGTCATGCGGTAATAAACATAAACCACGAAAAATCTATCCATGCAGTATCATCTGCGCCCTGGGGATCGGCATCCATTCTGATTATCTCTCATGCTTACATTGCAATGATGGGTACAGAAGGGCTTACTAATGCAACCCGATATGCAATCTTGAATGCCAATTACATGAAGGCACGTCTGGAACAACATTATCCCGTTTTATATTCAGGTGCCAATGGACGCTGTGCGCATGAAATGATCCTGGATTGCAGAGGCTTTAAAAGCTATGGAATTGAGGTCGTTGATATCGCAAAACGCTTAATGGATTATGGCTTTCACGCACCAACAGTGTCATTCCCTGTTGCCGGAACACTAATGATCGAACCTACAGAAAGCGAGCCTAAACATGAACTTGACCGTTTCTGTGATGCCTTAATAGCCATCAGGAAAGAGATTTCAGCAGTTGAGAGTGGCAGCCTGGACAAAACAGACAACCCTTTAAAACACGCTCCACATACGGCCGCTATAGTTACAGGCGATGAATGGAACCATAATTATAGCAGACAAACCGCGGCATTTCCATTACCCTATGTAGCTGCCTATAAATTCTGGCCTTCTGTAGGCAGGGTTAATGATTCATTCGGCGACAGATCATTGGTTTGCGCTTGTCCGCCGATTGAAAGCTATGAAGAAAACTTCGCGTAAGCTTTTAATCTTAAAAAACATATCACAGATCAATTCAACCAGTTAAACCTTTTGATACATTTGTTCTCTATAAATGTATCAAAAGGCTAAGGCTGGTTCTTAGTTTTAAACAAAATCATAAAACAATGAAATTAAAACTTACGTCATTAGCATTACTTATTTTAGTAATCACAACATCGGCTTTTATAGCCCCGGTATTTAAGGGAGTAACCTATAGGGTGGATGTAGAAAAATCTACTTTAACCTGGGTAGGCAAGAAATTAACAGGCAGTCATAACGGCACAATTGACCTTCAATCGGGAAGCCTTTTATTTGACGGCAAAAAATTGTCTGGTGGAAACTTTGCGATCAATATGACCACAATAAAAGATGCAGATAAAAGTGCCAGGCTGGAAGGACATTTGAAAGCTGATGATTTTTTTGGAACTGATCAATTTGCGACCTCTACATTTGTGATTAAAAAAGTTACCGCCGGGGCCGCAAACCAGGTAAATATTACCGGCGATTTAACCATAAAGGGCCTGACAAATTCCATCACCTTCCCTGCGAATATTGTATGGAATGCCGATGGTTCTGTGACGGCAACGGCAAACAAAGTTATTGTTGATCGTACCAGATACGGCATTAAATACAGGTCCAAAGGTATGTTTCCTGACGTAGGAGATAAAATGATCTACGATGATTTTGAACTTGCGGTAAAACTTATCGCAAAAAAATAACATATCTTTATAACATTTTAAAAAGCCATTATTAGTAATGGCTTTTTTTATGGAAAAAATAAAAGTTTACTAGTTAAAACAAATTACAGACATATTTTATAACTTTATACTAATACCAATTTTTTGGCCTGGGGCCAGTCAGCTTTATGATGGATAATAAAATTAACCTTCTCGTTATTGATGATGACGATATAAACATCTTTATCATCAAGAAGATTGTTGAAAAGACGGGCTACAATGTTAATATGGTATCCAAAGCAAATGGGTTGCTGGCTATTGATTATTTGAAAGCTACGTTGAATAAGGAGGAATTTCCACATCTCATCCTTATTGATATCAACATGCCCGTGTTAAACGGGTGGGAATTTCTGGATGCCTATGAACAACTCTGCATCACGCAGCGGGTAGACATGTATATGCTATCTTCCTCCGTTTATGAGAACGATATAGAAAAAGCCAAAACTTATGCAAAAGTGAAGGGGTTTATTTCTAAACCCCTGTCTATAGAAAGATTAGTAGAACTTTTTAAGCAATTGAAAGAGGAAGTAAATTAAGTAATCTTAAACTGCCCGTCTGTTAAACTAACAAAACCGGTAGCCCTGGTCTTTCCATGATAAAACAGGCAATTCCAGTTTTCGGCGGCTGCTTTTTTGCCAAACTCTTCCCGCAATTCCATTGCTTTTCTTCCGTCAAAATCGTACTTGGCAATAAATTTCCGTAACAATTCTTCAGGTTCAGGCAAAACATCACCTCCAAAAAACACCTTATCTGTGCCGTCATCCAGCAAAAAAACCTGATGGTAAGGCGTATGAGCACCGGTCAGTTCATAACTGATCTCATCCGTTAACTTTCCAGAGCCCTCTATGAAAGTAAGCTGGGCATTGCGCTGCAAAAATTCGAATAGTTCTGTTTTGTAAGAAGAAGATGTACTGGTAAAGGCACTCTCCCATTCTCCGCGCTGAATGATATAATTGGCATGCGGAAAACTCAGTTCCATCTGGTTACCAAGATGATGGATCATCCCGCCAGAATGATCGAAATGCAAATGCGACATCAGCACCATGTCTATATCGTCCGGATCAAACCCCGCCTTTTTGATGTGCTCATGCAAAAAAAGTTGTCCTTTATCATTACTGTAGCCAAGGCCGGTATCAAACAATACCAGTGAATTTTTCAGTTGCACAAGGAATGGCTGAATATGTACAAACAGTGATGCAGGCCGGCTTTTCGGATCATCTTTCTCGGAATTAAAGGGAACAAACTTTTTGCTTGCGTCTACAGAATAGGAACCTTCGTATAAAGTGAAAACTTGCAATGGCGTAGATATTAGTAAGAAGAAATTAAATGATATATTTACGAATCATTGCAAAGATATGGAACCTGCATGAACTTCCTGCTCATAAATGATAGCAAAAAGGTCACGCAAAATTCATAACAATTGATAACAAACAGATCATCATGAAGAAAAGATGGGTGCAGGCAAAGAAGGGAAATCCGGAAACAACAGACCTGCTTGCACAAGAACTAAATATAGATAGAAGCTTAGCTGAAGTCCTGGTAGAAAGGGGAATTTCGTCTTTCGATGAGGCGCGGGCATATTTCAGACCTGAGATGGCCAAACTGCATGATCCTTTTTTAATGAAGGATATGGACAAGGCTATTGAGCGCATCGACACCGCGCTGAACAACGAGGAAAAAATATTGATTTATGGCGACTATGATGTTGATGGCACCACCTCCGTCGCCCTGGCCTATAGCTTCTTTAATCAGCTGACCACGAACATTGCTTATTATATTCCGGACAGGCATAAAGAAGGCTATGGTATATCGACAGCAGGAATCGATTACGCAAAAACACAGGGATTTACTTTAATTGTGGCCTTGGATTGCGGGATCAAATCCTGCGATAAAATCGCTTATGCAAATAGCCTGGGCGTAGATTTTATCATCTGCGATCATCACCTGCCAGGTGATGAACTTCCTGCTGCTATAGCTATACTCGATCCTAAACGCACAGATTGTCCTTATCCCTTTAAGGAGCTCGCCGGCTGTGGCATCGGATTTAAGCTGGCCCAAGCCTATTGCCTGACTCATCAGTTACCAGCAGCGCAATATGAACAATATATTGACCTGGTTATGGTTAGTATTGCAGCTGATATTGTTCCCATTGAGGACGAAAACAGAATATTGGCCTATCATGGATTGATAAAACTGAATACCAATCCCTGCAGGGGCTTAAAGGCGCTGATGGACATATCAGGTAAAAACAAAGATTATACCCTTACCGATGTCGTATTTTCCCTTGCACCGCGCATTAATGCTGCCGGGAGAATGGACCATGCCAACCAGGCGGTAAAAATGCTGTTGTGTACAGAAGATGATCTGGCACAGGAGCAAAGCATCCTGATCAACCTGCAAAATACGGAACGCAAAACATCCGATCAAAGCATCACTGCTGAAGCCCTGGCCTTGATTGGCCAATGTGAGATCCTCATTAACAAAAGAACAACTGTTGTATACCATGAAAGCTGGAATAAGGGGGTGATCGGTATCGTGGCCTCGAGACTAACAGAAAAGTATTACCGACCAACAGTTGTATTGACCAAATCAAATGGCCTATTAACCGGATCTGCACGGTCCGTAGCAGGATTTGACCTATATGAAGCTTTATTGGGCTGCGAAGATCTGCTGGAACAATTTGGCGGGCATAAGTTTGCTGCGGGTCTGACCATAAAACCCGAGAATATTAATTTTTTTGCAGACCGCTTTGAAGAGATTGTAAAGGCAACCATTACAGAAGAGCTACTTTGCCCTGAAATAAGGATAGACAACGAGATCCAACTGTCGCAAATAGATGGAAAATTCCAACGCATCATTGCCCAAATGGCACCTTTTGGCCCACACAATCCAGCCCCCGTATTTGTAAGCAATGAGGTCACCTTTGTAGGAAGGCCTTTTGTGGTGGGCACAAAACATTTAAAATTAACTATAAAACAACAAAATTCCCCTATTTTTGATTGCATTGCATTTGGAATGGCAGAGGAATATGAACATCTGCTAC
>CAMLDJ010000360.1 GCA_946478755.1 uncultured Pedobacter sp.
CTCAAAATGTTGCTCAGAAACGTGCGTTGGTTGACTACCTCAGTCCGGTAATTATCCAGCTCCTCACCAATCCTATTGAGCCCCGCAATTACTCTGTTTAGTGTGTTTTCCTCTTCAGTGATTTCCACCCGAACACTGAAATTCCCGCGGCTGAATTCTGTAAGCATTAAAATAATTCTGTCCAGCTGATTGGCCTTTATGTCTTGCATAGTCAAAGGTTAAAGATCTTAATGAAGATCGTTTTTTGTTTCGGCATATTGATCGGTTTGCTCACAGTTAGCTAGCCTCTAATTATCTTTTTGGTTAAAGCAAATACTGAGCCGACAAACTGGCCATGATTCAAAACCGCCAACTAATTTAATAATAGCCTGTTACACATAGCTGTCAGCTGATAAATACACATTCATCCTGCTGGGGGTAACGTTAGCTCACATCTGCCAAATTCTTATATTTGAAACACACAATATAGCGATGTCACAAAAAAATTCAAAGAGGCTGTTAGATATAGTGGATTCCTTCGAAGATATTCTATAACTTGCAGTCCTTCATACAAAATCATATGCTTCTTTCTGAACACGTGCCCCCCAGTTATGCAATCTATTTAGAGGGCGGCGGAGAAATGGGACAGCTGACCAGGTCTTACAACTGGGCTGATACCATTATAGGCGGGCCGGAGACCTGGTCACAAAATTTACTCACAATAATAAGTACCATCCTAAATTCTAAATTTCCCATGTTTTTATGGTGGGGACCGGAGTTGATCCAGTTTTATAATGATGCCTACAGACCAAGTCTGGGTAACCAAGGGAAGCATCCGAAGGCCCTTGGCCAAAAAGGCGCAGACTGCTGGCCTGAGATATGGCCGGTGATCAGCCCATTGATTGCGCAGGTAATGGCGGGGGGAGAATCTACCTGGAATGAAGACCAGCTGATCCCAATTTACAGGAATGATGTTCTGGAAGATGTCTATTGGACATTTTCCTACAGCAGGGTCATCGATCATACCGGCAAAATCGGCGGTGTGCTGGTAACCTGCACTGAAACCACCGGAAAGATAAAGATCAAACAGGAAATCGAGCAGACCCTGACCAAGCTGACTGAAAGCGAATACAGCTTAAATAACCTTATTGAACAGGCCCCGGTAGCCATTGGCGTCTTAAAAAGCCGTGTTCTGGTTATAGAAACAGCAAATGAGCGAATGCTTCAGTTATGGGGTAAGCCTGCAACGGTGATCGGCATGCCCCTGGCTACGGCCTTGCCAGAGCTGGACGGTCAGCCATTCCTTGAGATACTCGATCAGGTATTTACAACAGGCGTCGCTTACAGAAATGCTGAAGCACCGGCCATACTTGATCACAACGGGATTTTAAAAAAGTATTACATTGACCTGCTTTACCAGCCTATGCCAGGTGCTTCCGGACAGCCAGAAGGGATATTGATTGTCGCTACTGACCTCACTGAACAGGTAAATGCCAGAAAACAAGTAGAAGAAAACTTCCTTCAGTTCCGCCAGCTGGCAGACTCCATTATACAAATGGTCTGGGTAACCGATGCAGATGGAATGCATGAATACTACAATCAGCGCTGGTACGACTTTACCGGATCGGATTATGACAGCACTAAAGGGGAAGGCTGGAACCACATGTTCCATCCCGAAGACCGCGAGCGGGCATGGGAAGCCTGGAAACATTCACTGGAGACTGGCGAACCCTACGAGATCGAATATCGCCTGAAAAAATACACCGGCGAATTTGTATGGGTGCTTGGCAGGGCAGCGCCATTCTTCGACGGCGAAGGTAAAATTATCAAATGGTTCGGCACCTGCACCGATATTCACGAGCAAAAGTTGTTACAGGATCAGAAAGATGATTTTATTAGCATAGCAAGTCATGAACTGAAAACGCCGATCACTTCCCTGAAAGCCTCTTTGCAACTCATGGCGCGTATGGCTGAAAACCCATCTCCCAAAATGATGTCAACCCTTATTGAAAAAGCGAACCGCAACATACAGAAGGTAGGCGTTTTGATAGAAGACTTGCTCAATGCCAGTAAATTTAATCACGGGCAGCTTCATTTGAGACAAAGCGCCTTTAATATGGCTAAACTGGTAGCGGAATGTGCAGACCAGATTAATCATGAAGGAACATATACCATCAATATTTACGGCGATATGGATCTGCAGGTCCTCGCTGATGCAGAACGTATCGGACAGATCATTACCAATTTTGTGACCAATGCGATTAAGTACGCACCAAACTCAGAAACAATTGACATTGAAATCTCCAAAACAACTCAGGGAATCAGGGTGGGAGTCTCAGACCAGGGACCTGGCATTTCGGCCGATAAGATTCCTCACCTCTTTGACCGGTATTATCGTGTGGACAGCACAGGAAGTCAGTATTCAGGTCTTGGACTAGGACTATACATCTGTGCTGAAATCATCAAAAAACACAAGGGTGAAATTGGTGTAGACAGCAACGCGGGTAAAGGCAGTTGCTTCTGGTTCATTCTTCCCGAACAATAGCTGCGCAGTAGTCATCGGCACTGATTTCATGCATTAAGCAAATGATTCCTCCACAACGAATGCCTTTAACTCGTGGAGCTTGCCATCAAGCAAGTGCCAGACATCACAGTAAGCATAATCTACGGATACGCCTTCTTTATTTTTCAACGTGATTTTACCAAGGGCAATCACAAAGTCCCCTTCAGCAACCAGGCTTTCCACCTGGAACTTTGGTGGCTCTACATACACCTCTTCCATGTACTTTCGAACCGCATCTTTCCCGGTTAAAATCCGCTCGCCGACAAAGTTCCAGATCGTATCTTCGGTACAGTAGGAAAGAAACCCTTCATAATCACCTTTGGCTACCGCCGCATTGGCTTTTTCTAATATCTGTTTGTTGTTTTGCATCATTACTTCAGATTTTGTTTTTAAGCATTAACAACGCTCAGGCCTGAAGGTTTAGAACCCACAGCGACACCCATAACACTTATCATTTCTTTTTCTTAGCCGCTTTCGCTTGAGGATTAAACTGCAGGCACAAGTCAATCCAATGAGCCAGTTCCCTGTCCCCTTTGATATCGGCTAATGCTATATATACGAAATCTTTGCTCGCACGTCCGTTCATCACCATTTGCCTCGCATTGCCTTTTTCCAACTCTTCCACAACCCGGTCATGACCTATCCTGCACAGCAGGTCTTGTTGGTTCACGCAAACACACATTTTACCATTGACCAGGAAGCAGTGCCCGCTAAACATCGTTTTTTCTTCCACATCGGGCTCATTGACCAGCAGTTCCCTTACCTGGTCTGCTACCTGCTCATTGATTACTCTTTTCATATCAGCTATTGTTACCGCTAATTTACAGATTGTAAAGCAATTCTTTTTGTTGCAAGTTCCATGGAAATTTCCATAGTAACAGCCATCTTTACAGGTAAACTAGAAACAATAAAATTCCAGATCTAAGGAAATTTATCAACGCTATTTCTACAAGTTACGATGAAAGAAGAAATTTCAATCTCTGAAGCCCGTCGCTTTGCGCTCACAGCACAGGGCTTTAATTATACATTCCGAAACAGACAAGGGAATACATTACCTATCCGGCAGCTTATCAATCGGCTGGGATTACTTCAAATTGATAGCGTAAATGTTCTCGTTCGTGCCCACTACGTTCCGATTTTTTCCCGGCTGGGTCCCTATAACCAAACAGATTTTGATGCGATCACAGCTATGAAGCCCCGAAATTATTTTGAGTACTGGGGGCACGAAGCATCTTTATTACCTGTGGAAACTCATCCGCTTCTACGTTGGCGCATGGCAGATGCATTTAATGGAAAGGGGATTTGGCGGCAGCTTGAGCCCTATGCTGGAGAAAAGAGAAAGATAGCATATGCACTGCTCAAACGGATTCAGTCCGAGGGGCCATTAGCTGCATCCGACGTTTCTGGTGCAAAAGCAAGTAAAGGAATGTGGAATTGGACTGAGGCAAAACATTCATTCGAGTGGCTATTTTGGGCCGGTTTAATTTCCGCGACCCACCGCCGTGGGAATTTCGAGCGGGTATATGATCTTCCTGAACGGGTACTGCCGGCAAAGGTTTTACAATTACCGACTCCAACTGAAGTTGATGCCCGCCAAATGCTTCTTGAAAAATCAGCACGAGCGCTAGGCATAGCTACGGCAAAGGATATCCGTGATTACTTTCGGTTATCTAATGCGGATGCACAGTTACCGATGCAACAACTCATTGAAGAGAAAACGGTTATTCCCATTAGGGTACGGGGTTGGAAAGAGCAAGCCTATTTGTATAAAGATGCAGTTGCAGGCCGTAATATCTTAGGATCTGCATTACTTTCACCTTTTGATCCACTCATTTGGAATAGATCACGGACGGAGAGATTATTCAACTTTCGTTATCGACTTGAAATATATACTCCAGCACATCAGCGTGAATACGGTTACTATGTTCTCCCATTTCTGTTGGATGGCGTTCTTGTCGCACGTGTTGATTTAAAGGCTGATCGGAAAAGCAAAGTGATGATCGTGCAAGGTTTACATTTTGAACCAAAAATTCCTAATGATACATTTGAACGGCTAAAGGCAGAACTAAATATTATGGCATCCTGGCTCGGGTTATCCAGCGTAGTCTACGCCACCAGTTTGATTATATAAGCGAGATCTGCAGAGTTTGGGTAAACAGTGGTTTGACAATAGTTGAGCCTAATAACCGCTAACTTGAAATGAACCGCGATTGATCAATACTATTTATCTTTTCCTTCGGGTGTTCCCCGAATATTCCCGCGCGTGTTTTTTCACCCGACTGGTCGGTAACAACCAGTAGCAACCCCTATTTACCCGCCCTGGCAGTCTGAGGCACATCACTATGCTCATGAAAATCTGCATTTTTCAAAACAAACCTTAACAAAAAAATTAAAACCAACCCCGTTCGCCACTGTTTCTAACTTAAAACACATCAATTATGGGACTATTAAAATTATGAGCAGCATTCAGAACATCGACTTACTGTCGCCTTTGCTGAGCGACCAGCAACTCATCAAATTGGACAAAGCAGCCAGCAGGCACCAGGAGCACTCCAATATCAATTTTAACATCCGCTCGGTTAATGAGAAAATCATAGAAGTCGAAACTACCCAGGGAGAAACCAATTCAGGGAAATATTCAACCCAGGCAACGCTCATCAAAAGAACGGAGGACCTCTTCAGAAAACTCCTGCCTGACTACAAGATCAACGTCAGCAGTGAAACCTTCCAACCCTCTCCAGCCAGCCTGGTGAACACAGCGTGGATTGACAACATGATGCAGCAAAAGGGCATCC
>CAMLDJ010000361.1 GCA_946478755.1 uncultured Pedobacter sp.
CAGTTAGATCAGGCTAAACTGGCCACTCAAAATGCAAAATTACGCCTGCAAGCTTCACAACGAAAATTAAGTGATGCGAATATCAAAGCGCCGATTAATGGCATCATCAATAAAAGATTTATCGAAGTTGGTGCATTTGTGAATACACAGGGAACCGAAATGTTTGAAATAGTAGATGTTTCTAAACTGAAGCTGCAGGTAAACGTTAATGAATCCCAGGTTGCGAATCTTAAAGTGGGCGATAAATTACAAATTAAATCTTCTGTTTTCCCGACAGAAACGTTTAATGGAAAAGTAACTTTTATCGCTGCAAAAGCCGATGCGAGTTTAAACTTCCCTATTGAGATTGAAGTAGACAACAATGCTAAAAACGCACTCAAAGCGGGCATGTATGGAACAGCGGTATTTAACTTCCCGAAACAAGCGCCAAGCATCTTGATTCCACGTACTTCTTTTGTGGGTAGCGTAAGCAGTAACCAGGTATTTGTTTTAGACGCTGCAAACAACACCTCTAAACTGCGAAAAGTAATTGCCGGCCGTATTCTGGGAGATGCAGTTGAAATTCTTGAAGGATTAAAAGAAGGGGAAACTGTAATTACCAGTGGACAGATCAACCTGGCTGAAGGCACTGCTGTTAGCATTGTAAAATAAAATTTAAACAGATGAAAATAACAGATATATCTATAAAACGACCCTCTCTGGTGATTGTAGTCTTCACTGCACTTACCTTACTGGGGTTATTGAGTTACTTTTCGTTGGGTTATGAGTTATTACCTAAATTCTCAAACAACGTAGTATCTATTTCGACGATCTATCCCGGCGCTTCGCCTGCCGAGGTAGAAAATACCGTAACCAAGAAAATTGAAGATGCGGTATCCTCAATGGAAAACATCAAGAAGATTAATGCGGTTTCATTTGAAGGCCTATCAACTGTAACCATCACGTTAACTAATGCCGCAAATATTGATATTTCATTAAATGATGCACAGCGTAAAGTAAACGCTATCCTTTCAGATTTGCCAGAAGATGTGAAAACACCTTCATTAAGTAAGTTCTCATTAGACGATTTACCGGTGATCACCATGTCTGCCTCGGCCAAAATGGACGATATTACCTTCTACGATTTAATTGACCAACGAATTGCCCCGGTAATTTCGAGGGTTAGCGGTATCGCACAGGTGAACCTTATTGGTGGTTCGGAACGGGAGATTCAGGTTTCTTTGGATGCCAACAGATTACAGGGCTACAATCTTTCTGTACCTCAGGTACAACAAATGATCCTGACTTCAAACTTAGATTTCCCTACAGGAAGCATTAAAACAGAAAATCAGGATGTCCTAATTCGTTTATCAGGTAAATATAGAAACCTGGACGAATTACGGAATCTTGTTTTAACAACTTCCGGATCAGGCGCACAGATTCGTTTACGTGATGTTGCCGATGTACAGGATGCACAGAAAGAAACAGAAAAAATAGCACGTATCGATAGAAAAGGTGCTATTGCGATTCAGATTATCAAGCAAAGTGATGCAAATGCAGTAGAAGTAAGTAAGGGTGTCCATAAAGTCATCGAAAAACTGAAGGTTGATTATGCAGCAAACGATCTTGACATTAAAATCGTTAACGACAGTTCTATTTTCACCTTGGAATCTGCTGATGCGGTTATCCACGATTTAATGCTCGCCGTTGTATTGGTAGCGTTTGTGATGTTGTTCTTCCTCCATAGTTTAAGGAACGCATTAATCGTAATGGTATCTATTCCAGCATCATTAATTGCGACATTTATTGGTATTGGCTTATTTGGCTTTACCTTAAACCTGATGTCCTTATTAGGTCTGTCACTCGTGGTCGGGATCCTTGTGGATGATGCAATTGTCGTTCTGGAAAATATCCAGCGACACATGGAGATGGGTAAAAACAAAGTGAGAGCGGCTTCTGACGCCACCAGGGAAATTGGTTTTACCGTGGTATCTATTACACTGGTAATTGTCGTTGTATTCTTCCCTATTGCGATAAGTACAGGCCTTGTGTCCAACATCCTGCGTCAGTTCTGTGTGGTGGTCATTATCGCAACGATGCTTTCTTTACTGGCCTCATTTACTATTGTACCTTTACTTTTCTCCAGATTTGGTAAACTGGAACGTATTGAAGGCAAAAACATCTTTGGCCGCTTTATCCTTTGGTTTGAAAAGCAATTGAGGAAATTCACGCTGTGGGTAACAAAAATCTTAACCTGGTCATTAAACCATAAAAGACGCACTATTATTGGTGTTGTTATACTATTTTTTGCATCAGTATGGCTGGCTATTGCTGGTTTTATCGGATCGGAGTTTTTTCCTAAATCTGATAAAGGAGAATTTTTAGTTCAAATTGAATTACCTAAAGATGCTCCCTTATCACAAACCAACTTTTATACACAACGCGCGGAAGCATTCTTAGACAAGCAACCGGAGATCACGCAATTGATCACCACAGTGGGTCAGGCCAGTGGAGATTTCGGCGGAACCCAGGCCACCGCATATAAATCTGAAATTAATGTAAAGCTGGTTGACCGTAAGGAACGTGAAGGTGTTTCATCGGATATTTTCGCAACAAAAATGAGTCGCGCCCTTGCTAAAGAGCTGGTAGGTGCAAAAGTTAAAACTGTACCAATTAGTATCCTGGGTATTGCAGAAAACGCACCAATACAATTGGTTGTAATGGGCTCCGATCTGGATAGCGCATTAAAATATGCCGAAGGTGCACAAAAGGTACTTGCAAGTATCCCGGGTGCTACGGAGATCAAATTATCCGTCGAAAAAGGGACTCCGGAGATCAACGTTCAGGTTGACCGTGATAAAATGGCAGCTGTTGGCTTAACCTTATCAACTGTAGGTGCTACGATGCAGACGGCTTTCGCAGGTAATACGGATGGTAAATATAGAAAAGGTGAGTACGAATACGACATCAATATCCAGTATCAGGATTTCAACAGGAAAAATGTTGATGATGTACGTAACCTGATCTTTATAAATGACAAAGGACAGCAAATTAAACTATCTCAGTTCGCGGCGATCACTGAAGGTTCAGGACCGAGCCAGTTAGAACGTTTAAATAAATCAACTTCAGTATCAGTTAAAGCGCAATCTATTGGTAGACCAACAGGAACCGTAGTGGCTGACTTCCAAAAGAAACTGGAGGAACTACAAAAAAATGGTCAGCTGAAAGCTCCTGTAGGCGTAAGTTACAGCTGGGCGGGGGATCAGGAAAACCAGTCTGAAGGATTTGGCACTTTGGGTATCGCCCTGCTGGCCTCTATTATCTTGGTCTACTTAATTATGGTGGCCCTATATGATAGTTTTGTTTACCCTTTTGTGGTCATGTTCTCTTTGCCGCTGGCATTGATCGGAGCTTTCTTAGCCTTGGCTTTAACAAACAACTCTATCGGTATCTTTACCATTTTAGGTTTTATTATGCTCATGGGTTTGGTGGCCAAGAACGCCATTATCCTGGTCGATTTTACCAACCACATGAAGGCCGAAGGAAAATCAACTACCGAAGCATTGATCTTAGCGAACCATGCTCGTTTGCGTCCAATTCTGATGACCACGATCGCCATGATTTTCGGGATGTTACCTATTGCACTCGCAAGTGGTGCAGGTGCCGAATGGAAAAATGGTCTGGCCTGGGTGATCGTAGGTGGATTAACCAGTTCATTATTCTTAACGCTAATTGTTGTACCGGTTGTCTACTTAATCTTCGACATTATATTAGCGAAATTAGGCTTCAACAAAAAAGGCAAAACAATAGATGAATTATTGATTGAGCAATACGACCATAAAGATGTATTAGAATACGATCTTGATCATGGTCACTAATATTTTGAACTGATAAAAAAAGCCGGAAGATTTGTTCTTCCGGCTTTTTTTATCATCAGGCTTTATTAAATATGTATAGGCCTGTTATCAGTAGCCGCCATAGCAGCTTCTTTCATGGCTTCAGTATAAGTTGGGTGGGCATGGCAAGTTCTTGCGATGTCTTCAGCCGAGGCGCGGAATTCCATAGCCACAACAGCCTCAGCAATCATGTCCGCAGCACGTGGCCCGATCATATGTACACCTAAAATTTCGTCAGTCTTCGCATCTGCCAGCACTTTTACAAAACCATCCGTATCCATACTGGCTTTGGCACGTCCACTTGCTTTGAAAGGGAAAGAACCCGCTTTATATGGAACACCCTGCTCTTTCAACTGCTCCTCAGTATAACCTACAGAAGCCACCTCAGGCCAGGTATAAACCACTCCTGGAATCAGGTTGTAATTGATATGTGGTTTTTGTCCCGCAATTCTTTCCGCAACATACACCCCTTCATCTTCAGCTTTATGCGCAAGCATCGCCCCTTTAACCACATCACCAATAGCATACACGCCAGGCACCGCAGTCTCCAGATGATCATTTACCGGAATCTTATTTCCCCTTTCTTCAGTTTTGATGCCGATATTCTCCAGGCCCAATCCCTCAGTATATGCAGTACGTCCAACTGCAACAATGCAATAATCAGCTTCAAAGCTTACTTCTTCCCCTTTTGCGTTTGTAGCAGTAACGATCACTTTTTTACCTTTAACAGTAGCACCAGTTACTTTATGCCCCATAAAGAACTCCATGCCTAATGATTTTTTCAATACCCGCTGCAACTCTTTACCTAATCCCGCATCCATCGTACTGATGATGGAAGGCATGAACTCAATTACAGAAACTTTAGTCCCCAAACGAGCGTAAACAGATCCTAATTCCAAACCAATTACACCACCCCCGATAACGATCATCTGCTTTGGCACTTCAGTAATATTCAGCGCCTCTGTAGAGGTAATGATGCGTTTTTTATCAACAGGTAAAAAAGGTAAGGCTGTGGGCTTTGATCCCGAAGCAATAATCACATGCTTGGCTGTAATCGTTTCAGACTTCCCCTCTTTGGTAACCTTAATGGTATTTTTGTCTACAAAAGAACCTACACCTTCAAAGGAGTCAATCTTGTTCTTTTTAAATAAATATTGTATTCCGGCTGTATTTTGGGCCACCACATCGTTTTTACGTGCGATCATTTGTGGCATATCAACCTTTAAATCTTTCAGATTAATGCCATGCGTTTGAAAAGTATGTGCAGCATTATGAAAATGTTCAGACGAATCTAATAAAGCTTTCGAAGGGATACAGCCAACATTTAAACAGGTACCGCCAAAAGTTTTGTATTTTTCTATAACTGCCGTTTTTAAGCCTAATTGGGCGCATCTTATTGCTCCAACATAACCGCCCGGGCCCGAGCCAATTACAACTACATCGTATTGCATATTAA
>CAMLDJ010000362.1 GCA_946478755.1 uncultured Pedobacter sp.
GCAGAGTTTGCGATAGTAAAAGTACGGGCTTCCCAGATTGAGATAAAAGCTAAGTCCGGGAGTCGTGTTGCTAATATAGCAAAACACATCACCCAGCATTTGGATGGTTATCTTGCCGCAACTCAGTTGGGGATCACCTTGGCCTCACTTGGTTTAGGTTGGGTGGGTGAGTCGGTTATGCATAATATTGTGCATAATCTGCTGATCAACTTTTCTCTTTCTGAGGTATATATAACCTCTATTTCTACCGGAATAGCCTTCCTGTTCATCACCGTTATGCACATTGTGTTTGGAGAACTGGCACCAAAATCTATCGCCATCCAAAGACCGGTTGCAACCACTCTATTTGTTTCACTTCCACTTCAGGGATTTTATTGGCTGTTCAGACCATTTATATGGGTATTGAACGGCTTTGCCAACATAGTGTTAAAGCTATTTGGGATTTCCAGTATTGGCGGACATGATTCTGTTCACAGTACCGAAGAACTTTACTATTTATTGGATCAGGGAAAGGAAAGTGGGGCATTAGATACCAATGAACATGAGCTGATTAAAAACGTTTTTGATTTTAATGAGCGTGTGGTAAAAAATATCATGGTTCCGAGAACCAAAATATCAGGTATAGAGCTTTCTACACCTAAAATGGAGGTAGTTGAAAAAATAATAGCGGAGGGATATTCACGTCTGCCTGTATATGATGATATCATTGACAAGATTATCGGTATAGTGCATGCTAAAGATATCCTTCCCTTGCTGGCCGGTAACAAGGAGTGGGCTTTGAGTGACATCATCAGAAAGCCTTATTTTGTGCCTGAGACTAAAAAAATCAACGACCTGTTGAGCGAGCTTCAGCAAAAACGAATTCAGATTGCGATCGTCATTGACGAATTTGGAGGTACAGCCGGGATGGTTACCCTTGAAGATATTGTTGAGGAAATTGTAGGAGAGATACAGGATGAATATGATGAGGAAAAACCTACTGTGGAAAAAATATCTGATACCGAATTTATCATTAATGCATATGCTACCGTTTATGATGTAAATGAACACCTGCCCCACGATCTTCCGGAAGATGAGGATTTTGACACGGTTGGCGGATTGGTTTCTCATGCTTTTGGAAAAATCCCTGAAGTGGGGGATAGTGAAGAATGTTATGGCTATTTGTTTACGATCTTAAAGAAAACAGAACAAAACATAGAAACCATAAAGCTTGAACTGGTCATCAATAAAAGTGATATGGTAGATTTACATTAAAATCTCCACGATGCATGTTTTTTATACCCCAGACATCAGCTCAGATGAATATACACTAAATGAAGAGGAAAGCAGGCATTGCGTTAAAGTGTTACGCCTGGGCGCCGGCGCTCATGTTCATCTGGTAGATGGCATTGGGGGACTTTATAAAGCTGAAATTGTAGATGAACCCAAAAAACGGGTACATCTAAAGGTAATTGAAGCCGAACATGAGCATAACAAACGCAATCATCATCTACATATCGCAATTGCCCCTACAAAAAATATAGATCGGCTGGAATGGTTCCTTGAGAAGGCTACAGAGATTGGCATAGATGAGATTACACCTGTGATCTGTGACAGGTCTGAGCGTAAAATAGTCAAGGAAGATCGCTTGTACAAAGTCATCACTTCCGCCGTAAAACAGTCTTTACAAGCCTATCACCCCGTATTAAATCCTCAGATTACGTTGTCTGCTTTTTTTAAGCAGCGCAGCGACACTGTTAAAATGATTGCTCATTGTTTGGACAACGAACCGAGGCAGTTCATCGCGGAGCTGATCAAACCACAACAACACTACGTCATTCTTATTGGCCCGGAAGGTGACTTTACACCTGCTGAGATACAAATGGCTTTGCAAAACGACTATAAACCTTTAACTTTAGGTAATACACGGTTAAGAACGGAGACCGCTGCGTTGGCGGCGTGTTTTGAAGTGAATTATTTAAACAGATGAGGATTAGGTTTATACTTTTTGTAGTGATTGTGTTGCATAGCAGTTTTTCGGTTCCAACCTATAAAATGGCTAAGCTGAAGTACAATGGCGGGGGCGACTGGTATGCAAACCGCACTGCATTGCCGAACTTGATTGATTTTTGTAACAAGAACCTAAAAACGAATTTTGCCGCCCAGGAAGCTATTGTGGAAGTTGGGAGTACAGATATTTTCAATTATCCTTTCGTCTACCTTACGGGGCATGGTAATGTGGTTTTTAGTGCAGCAGAAGCAGCTAACGTCCGCAAGTATTTAACGGGAGGCGGGTTTCTGCACGTCGACGACAATTATGGTCTGGACAAGTTTATCCGTACCGAGATGAAAAAGGTTTTCCCGGAGTTGTCCTTTGTGGAACTGGCACCGGGCCATAAGATATACAATCAAAAGTTTAAATTTCCTAATGGACTGCCGAAAATCCATGAGCACGATGGTAAACCCCCGAAGGGCTATGCTTTGATCTGGCGGGGGCGGGTGGTTTGTTATTACACGTTTGAGTGTGATCTAGGCAATGGTTGGGAGGATTACGGCACCTATCCCGGCGACACCCAGGAAAAGCGCACGAGCGCATTAAAAATGGGTGCTAACCTGATTCAGTATGCATTAACACAATAACTATGAACGTAAAAGTAAATGATCGTTACCATTTTGATATAGAGGTTCAACAGAAGGCGTTGAAAGTCGATGGAAGTGAATTGCAAATTGATGCAATAGAACTGACCGAAGGGCATGCCCACATCATCTATCAGAATAGATCATATCAGATTGAGCTGGTTTCTGAGATCAAGGCGGAGAAACGCAGTGTGATAAAAGTAAATGGAACGCGCTACGACGTCGCGATTGAGGATCAGTATGACCTTTTACTTAAGCAACTCGGGCTGGACAATATGCGGGCCAGTAAAATCCAGGAGATCAAAGCTCCGATGCCGGGTC
Organism: uncultured Pedobacter sp.; assembly: GCA_946478755.1. Next base: position 2,938 of record CAMLDJ010000362.1, read on the forward strand.
TGGTATTGAATGTGATGGTTCAGGAAGGGCAGGAAGTGAATAAGGGCGACAATTTACTAGTGCTGGAGGCCATGAAGATGGAGAATATCATTAAATCGCCGAGCAGTGGCAGGGTTAAAAAAATACTGGTCAGTAAAGGAATGAAAGTAGAGAAAAATGAAATACTGATACAGTTTTCTTAACTGATTTTCTTATCAAAGGAGCGGATGTATAAAAAATGCCCCCAAAAAGTATCTGGCTTTTTGGGGGCATTTTTTATACACAACTTTTTGTGCAGATTATTTTCCGCGAAATGCTTTTGCAGGTTTGTTTTTAAACTGACGCTTTCCGCTGGACCGGATTTCTGGTGCACCAAGCATGGTCATTGCACATCTGAAGCCGATATCAGCAGTAGATTCATCCTGCTGCAAAAATCTTCGTGATGCAGGATTAAGCCATAAGGCCTGATCATTCCAGGATCCCCCTTTGTATACTCTAGATTTGTCATTGATCAACGTAATTTCGCCATAAAGTTCACTTTGTGGATCTCTGTAGCCACGCTGATCTGCATATGTGTTCTTTAATGAATCAGCAGATTTGGTTGCAGCCGCCTGTTTTTCTGCCCAGGTCTGTTTTTTTGCATACAAAGCCTCGGTCATTACGGGTCTATTGTATTTGTCAATTTCGATCCTTCCGGTGGTTGGATCAGCAATCTTTTTATCCTGATAGAAATTTCCCCTGTACGGGTTAAAGGCATCGGCGGCCTCAAAAGTATTTGAGCGGTAAACATCAGCCACCCACTCATTGACATTTCCTGCCATGTTGTAAAGGCCGAAATCATTTGGCGTATAAGACCTTACATTGACAGTTATACTTCCTTTATCGTTTAAAGAACCTCCGACACCCATATAATCTCCTTTAGTTCTTTTAAAGTTTGCCAGAATTAATCCCCGCGTGCTTTTTTGGGCAGAGCTTAAGCCTAAGCCGCTCCAGGGATAGATTTTATTGTCGCCAATGTTCTCGTACTGTGTATTGCCGATCAGGCCAAGCGCGGCATATTCCCATTCTGCCTCTGTTGGTAAACGGTAAGGTTGCTTTAAAATACCATCTTCAAGTCTTACCGTTCTTGTAGCTGCATTTTTACCACCGCCTGCTGTACCAGCATTGGCCGGGTTCAGATCTTTCATTGCCCGTTTCCCTTTATCGTCGTATAAACCACCTAAATAGGTGTCGGTGCTAAAAGGTCCTGTGGGTCGGGCTGTAGCATTTGTATTGCCTTTTGCGCCACCATTCATATCTTTGAAGGTGGTCATATATCCTCGTTCGCGGAGCAGGAACTCGTTCACCCTATCAGTTCTCCATTGACAGTATCTTTCTGCCTGTTCCCACGTTACCCCAACAACAGGGTAATCCTGATAGGCGGGGTGCCTTAAGTAATTGCCAACATAAGGCTCATTATAAGAAAGCGGTCTGCGCCAAACCAGTGTATCCGGCATTTCATTATAATAATACTCATAGTCTTTCGGGAAATTTGTACGTATCCAGTTCAGGTACTCCAGCCAGTTCGTATTGGAAACTTCAGTTTCATCCATATAAAATGAGGAAACAGTAGTCTCCCTTTTATGATTGTAAGAACTTAATTCCTGTCCGGGTACATTGATGGCACTGCCACTCATTACAAAAACACCACCCTCGATTTCTACTAATCCGGGACCTGGGCCTCGCTTGTACTTATTATTGACCACAAAACCACCGTATTCCTGCTTATTGTAGGCCATTCCGGTCTTATCAGAAGTTGTACCTGATTTAGATTTACAGGAGACTAAAGAACCAATAGCTATTATGGAAATGAGCGTAAATAGGGATGTTTTTTTCATTTAGATATAGTATAAATCGATCTTTAAGCGTTATTACAGGTTATGTGAATCGCCCATTAACACTACTAAGAGTTAAAATTACACAAAAAATCGTTTATGCTCCAAGAACATAATTAATAATTTAAAATAACCTGTTGATTTAAAGCAGGCGGTTAACCATACAATACTTTGAAATTAATAAACACTGTGGTAACTTGCGCTCCTTTAATTGTTCAAATTATTTAAAGCTGATGAATTTAGGGTGTCTGATAAAAACTGCTTTAAGCATATTTTCTTTAGTGATAGGTTGCACTGAATTGCATGCTCAGGTAATGGAGACAGGTACCCAGACCAACGGGAGCGAAGCAAGCAATATCATCACTGCTGTACCCTTTCTGCTGATCATACCTGATGCGCGGTCCGGAAGCATGGGCGATGCAGGTGTAGCCGTTCAACCGGATGCGAATGCTATGGGAATAAATCCCTCTAAGCTTGCTTTTCTAGATAAAAAATATGGTTTTTCTGTTTCTTATAGCCCCTGGTTAAAAAGCCTCGTTC
>CAMLDJ010000363.1 GCA_946478755.1 uncultured Pedobacter sp.
CCTCCCTTCAGTTTTGCCAGCTTGTTTACGATAGATAGTGCAAGTCCGGTTTTGTCGGATTTAATGGTTAAGTGTTCGTCAGCCTGTTCAAAGGACTCAAATATTTTATCCAATTTTTTTTCTGTAATACCGATACCTGAATCATGAACTGAAAATTTAAGCTGGACGTTGTTTCCCTTTGTCTCCAGTATTTTTACCTTTAAAGTAATATTACCGTCCTTAGTGAATTTAATTGCATTTCCAATAAGGGTCATCAGGATCTGATTTAACCGAAGGGAATCAGCAAGGATCATTCTTGGCAGATCAGGGTCAAGTTCGATGCTTAGGGTAAGCTTTTTTTCGATGCAGGGGATACGCAACAGATTTACGACTGCTTCAGAAATTTTCGAAATGTCAGTTGGTGTCCGGTTGATTTTAAATTTTCCGTATCCGATTTTTGACCGGTCCAGTACCTCATTGATCACACCCAGTAATGAATTTGAAGAAATTTCAAGCAGGTTAACCATTTCCCGTTGCTCATCTGTAAGGGTTGTTTTCTTTAAGTAGCGTGCAATTCCAATAATCCCACTGATTGGTGTACGAATTTCACGGCTCATATCGGCCAGGAAGTTATCTTTAATGCGTTTTCCCTGTTCGGTCAACTCCATGGCGCTGAGCAGGTCTTCTTGATAAATTTTTAGTTCTTTGTTCTTTTTCTCTATTTCTCTCCGATTTCTTACCAGCTGGATAAACGATTCGATCTTAGTTGAAGTAACGAAGTGGTCTAAAGGTTTATACAGGTAGTCAAGTACCCCCGTATTTAATCCTTTAAGCATATATTTTGAATCCTTAGCTATCACAGTAAGAAATATGATCAGAATTTCTTCAGCATGCGGTCCATTCTTCAGGATCTTTGCCAGTTCAAAACCATCCATCCCTATTTTATCTACATCAATCATAGCGATGGCTATCTTCATCTCCCCGGAAAGTCTGATTGCTTCGGTGGGATCTGAGGTACTGATTACATGAGTATCTTCTCTTTGCAGCAGTGCATCAAGAGCAGCAATGTTCTCGGGCCTGTCATCAACAATTAATATGTTAATTTTTTCCATGTAATTAAATATAATCGCTATTATATTCACAATAATAGCGATTATATTTAATTCATTAATTGCTGATCGTTAATTTGTTTTGAAAATTTCACTATTCCGAAAAGGCAGCAAATAGATGGAGCCGACGAAGATTTGATCGCAAATTAAGAATCTGATGAAACCTGCTGAATTAAACGCTAATTTTGTGAACATGATCGTTTACGGAATACCAAATTGCAATACAGTAAAAAAGGCCAGGGTATGGCTGGAAGAAAATGGCTTTAATGCGGAGTTTCATGATTTCAAGAAAAAAGGCATTACTGCTGAGAAATTGAATGAATGGTGTAGCATCTTTGGCTGGGAGGCTGTTTTAAACAAAAAGGGGTCGACCTGGAAAAACTTAAGCATTGAAGTACAGGGAAGTGTGAAAGATCAGAAAACGGCTGTAGCAATTCTGCTTCAGAATAACAGTGCCATAAAACGTCCAGTGGTTGAAGTCGATGGACGCCCTGTACTGATCAGCTTCAACGAAGAGCAGTACCTTGGTGTGTTGAAGTAGTTGTCATATTTTTTGATTTCATCTGGGTGAGTTAACTATTCTGCTGCAAACCATTGCTGTTAAATTTTGTTAAATTGTAAATTTAACTACGAAACTGCCATACATTTGGTTATGCTTAAAAATCTGTTCCTGTTACTGGTATTTATTGTGCCATTTAAACTGCTGGCGCAAAATGCGGTGTCAGGTAATGTGTATGATTTTGATAATAGAACCTTTCCATTACAAAATGTTAAGGTGAAAAACCTAAGCAGTAGTCAAGTTGTATTAACTAAAGCTGCGGGACAGTTTACGCTGCCGGCGAAGGTTGGCGATTTGATCGAGTTTTCCTCAATGGGTTACCATACTGATACTTTATTCTTAATAAACCTGGATCCGAAAATTATATTTCTTCCTGGAAATTCGACTACTTTGAGGGAAGTCGAAATTTTAAGTGCAAAAGTTAACCCTTCTATTTTGGGCCCTGATCCAATGGCCGCACCCTATAAGCGAATTGCTACCAATGGTCTGCAGGGTAAAGAGAATAATGACCGGGCAGGAGGGCTGTTTTTCAACCTCGGATATGGAAAGTACAGGAGACAGCAGGAGAAAATCCGCTTGCTGGAGGAACGTGATCGTTATCAGGCAGAGATCAATTCTGTATTTACTGAGTCCTATGTTTCGGACCTTGTAAAACTCAAGGGTGAGGATCTGAAAAATTTTATGTCGCTTTACAGGCCTCCTGAAGAACTGGTAAAAAGTGAAAGGCCCTTTAATTATGCTTATTATACAGTTAAAGCCTATCATGCCTGGTTAAAGCTGTCGCCAGCGCAAAGAAAAGTATCTTCGATGCCAAGGTTGAAAGCTGATTAACAATGACGTTACCATATAGACAGATCAAATTTCATTTTATACCTTTATTAAATTGTAATTAACAATTTATATGATTTATAAAACCACCTTATTATGGGGTTTGCTATGTACATGGTGTTTAGCCGTTGTGGCACAGCAAACTAGTCTTCCAGCTAGTAATTACGATCCACACGCCGCATTCAGCCCTTTGTTTTATACCCAGAATGGGAATGAATACCGCTCGGCAAATGGAGGGCCAGGGCCGAAGTACTGGCAAAACCGTGTTGACTATAGCATTACTGCGAATTTAGAGGATGCAAAAAATACTGTATCCGGAACAGTCACCATTAACTATAAAAATAATAGTCCGGATCGTCTATCTTTTTTGTGGCTGCAATTAGACCAAAACCTATTCTCCGGTACTTCAAGGGGCAATGCATTAATCGCTTCAGGCAGCCGCTATGGTTCGAGGGGTGAAAAACTCGATGGGGGTTATAAGATAGATGGCATTACCGTATCACAGAAGCTAAGACCTTTAAAGTTTAGCACGCTGACAGAAGACACCCGTATGCAGATCCGTCTGGACACGCCAATGGAAGCAAATGGAGCAGTGATTGTCATTAGGATCAATTTCTCTTTTGTTATTCCGGTTAATGGCTCAGACAGAATGGGGCATCTGGCCACAAAAAATGGCGAAATATTTACTGTTGCGCAATGGTTTCCCCGGATGAGTGTCTATGATGATATCCTTGGTTGGAATACACTGCCTTACTGGGGCGCAGGTGAGTTTTATTGTGAATACGGTGATGTTGACTTTTCAGTAACCGTACCTGCCGACCATATTGTTATGGGCTCAGGTGAATTGTTAAATCCGCAGGAAGTATTTACCACTGAGCAGTTGCAACGATGGAATAAGGCAAAAGGAAGCGATAAAACGATAGCTATCCGGTCTGAAGCGGAGGTAACTGATCCAAGATCCAGGCCTGGAAAAGAGAAGCTTACCTGGAAATTTAAGATGAAAAATACACGTGATGTGGCCTGGGCCTCATCCAAGGCATTTGTTCTGGACGCTGCCCGTATTAATTTGCCGAGTGGTAAAAAGGCCATGGCAGTTTCTGCGCATCCTGTTGAAAGCAATGGGAAGGAGAGTTACGGAAGAGCGGTGGAGTATGTGAAGGCTTCCATTGAGCATTACTCTGGTAAATGGTTCGAATATCCGTATCCGATGGCGGTGAATGTGGCATGCAATGTGGGTGGCATGGAATACCCCGGCATCGTGTTTTGTGGGTGGAGGGCTAAAGGTGCAGCAGCCTGGGGAGTAATTGATCATGAATTTGGGCACACCTGGTTTCCAATGATCGTAGGCAGTAACGAACGAAAGTTTGGATGGATGGATGAAGGATTCAATACGTTTATTAATGGCTTATCAACCGCAGCATTTAATAATGGTGAGTATAAAGCACTCCCGACAGATATGCATATGATTTCAAAACGTATTGCACAAAAGAATGTGGAATATATTATGCTGAGCCCAGATGCTATGAAAGAAGCAAATATTGGTGTTAACTTATATTATAAACCGGGATGGGGGCTCGATATTTTGAGAAATGAGATACTAGGTGCAGATCGGTTTGATTATGCTTTTAAGAATTATATCTCGCAATGGGCCTTCAAGCATCCTACACCATTTGATTTCTTCCGCTCAATAGAAAATGGTGCAGGAGAAGATCTTTCCTGGTTCTGGAGAGGATGGTTTTTAGATAACTGGAAAATGGACCAGGCTATTGCCAGTGTGAGTGAAGTTAAAGGCGGGGGCGCTGCAGGTTACAATATTGTTGTGGTAAACCTGGATAAAATGCCGATGCCCATTATTCTTGAAGTCAAAACCGAAAGCGGTAGGGCTGACCTGATCAAGATCCCTGTAGATGTGTGGATGAGAAATAAAACCTGGACGGTTCATTATCCCACAAGTGAAGAGGTTGTTTCTGTCGAACTAGATCCAAAACACGTTCTGCCAGATGTAGATGGGACGAATAATTTGTGGCAAAGAGGAAGTCATTAAATATTGGTATTAACCTTGCTATTTACGCCCTGGCATTTATGCCTGCTATTTAGGGTCTGCTTTGACACAAAATATGCCTTCTGTGAACGGGCCTAGGAACTTTTGCCCTGTTAGCGCAGCGGGCACAAGATTCCAGCCTGTGAATAGAACGGCTTATTTTGACCCTTTATTTCGACCATTTGTCTTTCAATTTTTCCAGATCCGTAGTAACTTCAGGTTCTTCAAGTTTAATGAGCCATCCCTTTTGTTTAAGGAGGATGATTTCTTCTTTGGCAACAGAGAGGTCTTTTCCTTTTATATGCTTATGAAAATAGATTGGGGCCTTAGGAGCTACGTTTGCTGTTGCATGAGTTAATATCTCTAGTCTGAATTTAGGCCAGATCTGTATGTCGCCCAGTTGGGCGGAGTAAATCTTTTTAGCGGAATGAGGTGGAATAATACCGGCGAATTCTCCTTTAAAACTGTCTTGTTTCTCGGTGGTCAGGCTGGTTAAGAGCTGATAAGATGTTTCATTGATGAGATGAAAATGAGCAACAGAGTTGCTGTGCTGATCTGCAACCAGAGCCAGATGGATGCCTTCTGTTTTAAATTCTGCCTCCGGCAGGGTGATCTCAGGTTTGTGGGTTAAGATATCATTGTCGTGGATATCACCATAGACCAATGTTACTTTAGAAATCAGAACAGGTATTTCAAAGTCGTTTGAGTCCGTTACCCCGATGGTATCCTTATCAATAATCCTGGTAATGTAGCCTTCAATGTTTTCGTCAACAAAACGAACAAAATCACCTAATTTTAAATCCATATA
>CAMLDJ010000364.1 GCA_946478755.1 uncultured Pedobacter sp.
TGGTTTAACCCTGTTGTGGCGGGTGTGTTGTCATCATAATAGGTATAACGAACTGCTGCACCAAATAGCAGATCGTGATGGTGGATCTGCTTATCCCAGGTAAGTTGCGCAAAGCCGATCTTCTGTTCAGCAATATATGACGTCATCCCGTATCGGCTATCCTGGTCATGTTCATTGTAAGAAAAAGCCAGAAACAACTTTTCTTTTGCCGGCAATTGATAATTTCCAATCAGTTCCCATCGATTGGTGTAAATGCTTTCCCCGTACACCGCATCTCCGCCTCTGTAGGATTTGTTCCACTGCATTTCTCCGCCCCAGCGGTCTTCATAAACATATCGGCCGCCCAGGGTAAGTACCCGCTTATCCTTTCTGTTAAAGCTCCACTTCTGAAAAACAGAAACCCGATCCTGAAGCGTAACATCTGTAAAATTATCATGATTCTCATCTACCGGGTTTCCGTATTTAAAATAATTGATACCGGTAAGCACATTGGCCTTGCTGCCGGCCTTGAGCTTGAGGCCAAGATCCGTGTTTACTTCACCGTAGCTGCTCGTAAATATATCCGCGGAAAACAGCGGTGCCCGCTGCGGCTTTTTGGTAATAATGTTGATTAAACCTCCGACAGCCTCGCTACCATACAATGAGGATGCAGGACCTTTTACGATTTCAATCTGTTCTACCAGTGCATTCGGTATTCCTGAAAGACCATATACGCTGGACAAACTGCTTACTATAGGCATGCCATCTATTAAAATCATTGTATATGGCCCTTCAAGACCGTTGATATGAATATCGCCCGTATTGCAGATATTACAGTTCAGCTGTGGCCTTACCCCGTTCACATTCTGTAAAGCCTCGAAAATACTGGGTGTTGGATTCTTTCTGAAATAAGCCTGGGTATACACTTCAACCGGAACGGGGCTCTCCAGTCTTTTCACCTCTTTTAATGTGCCGGTAACCACTACCTCATTCAGGTCGTTTTCAAAATTGCTAAGGTCGAAATCCAGTTTAACAACCTCATTCTGCCTCGTCACAACCGACTTAACTATTTTCCTAAACCCTACGGCCGCCGCCTGAACCTGATAATTACCCGGCGACAGATCGCTAAAAAAATAATTGCCTGCACTGTCCGTTTTTGTGATGCTGCCAGTTCCATGTAAGGAGATACTGATATCAGCCAAAGGCTTGCTCCTGGAAATAACTGTTCCGCTAATGCCCCTGGTTTGTGCCAAAGCAGCAAATGAGCATAAGGTAACAAGGATAAAAATAGATTGTGCAATATGCTTTTTCATTTGTCTAATTTTGAAATAAACTCAACAAAACTACTAAAGTTAGATGAATCTAACAAACATATGTAGACAAACTGTAAAATAATATAAAGCCAGGCATTCGATCTCATGAAAAATTGTTTAAGACAACATTTTCATTAAGTTTGTGCATGCTATCTTATACCGAAGAAAACTACCTGAAAGCGCTATTGATGCTTGGTCTGCAAAACGAGGAAAGACCTGAAGCAGGAACCAATGAAATGGCCGCTTATCTGGGTGTAAAACCCGCTACTGCTACAGATATGCTTAAAAAGCTGAAAGAAAAGGAACTGGTTACCTATCAAAAATATGGTAAGATCCTCTTAACGGATACCGGCAGAAGGAAAGGAATAGCGATCTTAAGAAAGCACAGGCTTTGGGAAAGCTTCCTGTATGAAAAACTGGATTTTAGCTGGGATGAGGTTCATGAAGTCGCTGAACAGCTGGAGCACATACAATCTGAAAAACTGGTAAACAAGCTCGAGGAATTCCTCGATTTTCCTGAGTTCGACCCGCATGGCGATCCCATTCCTAAAGCCAACGGCGATATCCCAATCGTTGATAAGATCTTGTTATCAGAACTGAAGGCTGAAGAAACATGCCGTGTTGTGGCTGTTAAAGATACATCGACGCTGTTCCTTCAGTACCTTGAAAAACTAAATATTACGATAGGCACCAAAATTAAGGTCTTGGAAGTCATAGATTTTGATGGCTCCCTAAACGTCCAAATAGGAAACGCTCCGGCAAGGAGCGTTTCCATGAAATTTGCAGAAAGTCTGTATGTTAAAAAATAGGTATCAGGTTTAGCTAAAACATCAGTAGCCCGTATTTTGTGCATACAGTCCGACTTTTACATCCAGTTGGCTTTGTGGAACCGGGTAGATGATATAGTCTTTTGTAAAGGCCTGCATCTGGTGTTTGACATCGTCGGCCGCAATCCAGGCAGGCATCACGGTTTCAATAAGCCCGCTGCGCACCAGATCATGCCAGCGCAATCCTTCTCCGGCAAATTCTTTTCTCCGCTCTTCCATAAGCTCGGCGAGGGTAACATTGCTTTTGTCGCCTGCTAAGCCGGCCCTGATGCGAACATTGTTTACCACATCATCCACATCCGTTGTCTGTGATCCCGGCGCACCGTGCAGCACACATTCTGCTTTGAGCAGCAATACATCTGTGTAGCGGATGACGATAAAATTGATTGGCCAGTCCGTTCTTCTGGCGGGAACATGAGCTACATCCACATATTTTTTAAAGAATGACTGCGTTTCAACGACTCCCTTTGGTATGGTATATCCCGACTGGATGGAAAATGTCTTGCGTACATCCCCGGCTTCGTAGGAATTTAAAAGGTTATTTGATATAGGCCGAATCTGCAGGCCGCCCTGATTAGGCTTGCCCAGCGACTGAAAATACCCGTCGGGCACCAGCAACCAGGGAAATGTTGCGCCAACCTCAGGAGTAGATCCCGTTGAATATTCTATATTAAATACCACCTCCTTATTGTTTTCGTTGTCGAAAGCAAATATACTTCCATAGGCGGTTGTGGCAGCATCGGTGTTTGTCAGGAACTCATATTGGTTACTACCGATCACTTCGTTCAGCAGTGTAACTGCCTGGTCCCATTCATTTAAACCCAGACCAGGACCGTCAATACCATAAGCAGGGCCTGAGCGGGTCATGTGCACCAGTGCCAGTAAAGATTTAGCGGCATATTTTGTAGCACGCCCCTTATCAACAGCTTTATAATCAGCGGGTGCAGGAAGATTATCACCCGCAAATTCCAAGTCTGAAATGATCAGCTGATAAATGTCGGCAACGGGGCTTCTTGGAATAGTCAGCGCTTCCGCCGCCAATATCGGATGATCTACGAGCGGCACTTTACCGTATAACCGAACCAGGTCAAAATAGAAAAAGGCACGTAAAAACCTGGCTTCTGCTTCATACCTTTTCCTTAGCATCTCATCAGGAATAACGGCGCCATTTTTTTGCAGTTGTTCCAGCAAAGTATTGGCCCGGGAAATTCCGTTAAAGTTTTTTGACCAGCCCTCTTCGACATAAGGATTTGCGGCAATCGTTTTATGGAAGCTATTAATTCCTTCCCAATCCCGCACACCGCCTTCAGAAACAGCATATAAATTATCTGAACGGGTTTCAGACAGATTCAATAAGCGGTCTGGAAAAGTACGGAGGTCATTGTAGATGGCATTGGTACCTTGTAAAAAGTCATTAGGGGTAGCAAAATACGTATCCGTTGTATTGTTGGAAATAGGCTCCTGGTTCAGCTCCTTTTTACAGGCTGAAGTTAGCAAAGCGCCCGCTAAAAGCGTATATAATATCTTTTTCATCTCTTATATTTTTTAATGGTGATGACTATCATGATCATAATGGTTTTACAACAATCCGTTGAATCAGCTTGATTAAAATGTGACGTTTAGCCCGAGAATCAGCGATTTTGGCAAAGGAAGTCCGCCATAATCCCCTGCTTCAGGAAAGTCTGTACTCCCGCTTAAATTCGTATTTGTTGCTTCAGGATTAAGCCCGCCGCGATAATTATCGTGACCAAAGAAGTTTTCTGCTGTAACGTACACGCGTGCTCCTTTTACCGCTTTGGTTTTAAACTGTTTCCCTAAATCGTAGCCTAAGGTAATGTTACGCACGCGCAGATAGTTGGACGAGTATAACCAATCTGTATTCTTGATACGGCCAAAGGTAGAATAGGCTTTTCCCACTTCACCCGCGCCCGGACTGGATGCCGAGCGGTACCTGTCTCTGAAAAATCCCAGGGCATTATCCGGAACACCCTGACCGGTTCTGCCAAGCGCACGACCTAAAAGGGAATAGATGGATCCGCCAGTTTGTCCCTGCACTAAAAAGCTCAGGTCAAATCCTTTGTACTTGAATGTATTGGTAATGCCATAAGTCCAATCCGGATTAGGATGTCCGACAATCTCCCGGTCATTTGCATCAATTACACCATCTCCGTTTGCATCCTTATACTTTGGATCACCCGCTACCTGTGTACCGAATACCGGCGCATTGTTGGCGATATCCTGTTCGCTCAGAATACCTTCCTGACGCACTACATAAATACTGTACATCGGTTCACCGACTTTCAAAATGCTATGGGAGATATCAAAGCTGGAAGGGATCAGGATCTGTGTCTGACCGGCGGCCAGCGAAACCACTTCATTTGTATTATGGCTGAGGTTTAAGGAGGTCGACCATTGCAACTCCCCTGTTGTATTTCTCGTATTCAGCTCAAATTCCAACCCTTTGTTCCTGACACTTCCTGTGTTGCTAAGCTGCGTTCCAAAACCGGTGATCCCTGGGATCGGAACATTAAGTAAAAGATCAGAATTCAATTTGTTGTAGTAATCTACAGCTGCGATAATGCGGTTATCAAATAATCCGATGTCCAGGCCTATGTCTGTAGTCTTCGATTTTTCCCAGCTCAAATTTGGATTTGAAACGCCGATCAGTGCTTGTCCGAATGCCTGAGCATCATTAAAACTGTAATTGTTACTGCCCAACAATGCTCTGCTGCTATAATCTCCGATATTGTAATTTCCGGACTCGCCATAACTTATCCTCAGCTTCAGGTCACTGATCTGCGGGATGGCCTTGATAAACTGTTCTTCAGAAACCTTCCAACCTGCAGATACAGAAGGAAACCAGCCGAACTGCTTGTTGAGACCAAAACGTGAAGAACCATCTCTTCGGATACTTGCAGAAAACAGGTACTTATTTTCAAAAGCATATTGGACCCGACCGAAATAAGAGACCAATACATTCATGGCTTCACTTGTATTACCAGTAATTTCCGAGGCACTTCCTAAAGTAGTGATACCTCCTACACCGAAGCCCCCGGCAGAGGAAAGCGTTACATTTTCAAGCTTGTCAGAATTATAAGCTTGTCCAATCAAAAAAGACAGGTCATGAGATTTCTTAAGTATGGTATTATAAGACAATGTATTTTCATTCACAAAAGTTCT
>CAMLDJ010000365.1 GCA_946478755.1 uncultured Pedobacter sp.
TGCAACTGCATCTTATTGTAAATCTATTAGCACTGATAATCCTTTTCCTATTTTGTGTCCTGCAGGGATAGATTGGTTCACAACCTTTCCACTGCCTCTTACTTTTGTTTTTAATCCGGCATTTCCCAAAAGATATAATGCATCTTTCAAGCCCATTCCGTTCACATCCGGCATTATCCCTTTTACCGGGCTGTATTCCTGGTATACAATACCATTGCTGGTATCTACGCTACTGAAGTAATCCGACCTCGCAGCATATAAGGCTTTCACCCCAAAAGCACTATAAACCCTTTTAACCGCTTTGCTGTGCCCCGCTTTAGCTTCAGGTTTGGTGGTATTCCCAACGAAGTGTTCAGGAATGCTATTGTACATTTCCATATCACTGGCATAAATGCGATCTGCAATTTCCTTAAATACAGGACCCGCTACCGTCGCGCCGTAATAACCATTTTTAGGTCCGTTAATAGATACCATTACGGAATATTTAGGCTTGTCTGCCGGGAAATATCCGCAAAACGACGCCTGATAGCTTCGTTTTCCTTTATAACCCCTGTTTGCGTCAGCCACCTGTGCCGTCCCGGTTTTGCCGGCAACACGGTATAACGGAGATCCCATTAATTTACCTGTACCTTTTGTTACCACGCCCTCCAGCATGGCCTGTAGTTTCTTAACTGTTTTTTCGGAACAAATCCTATCGGCTATTACCCTGGCACTAAATTGTTCTATTGGATTGCCTAACCGGCGAATTTCCCTCACAAAAATCGGGGCTATATACTTCCCATCATTGGCAACGGCATTATAAAATGCCAACATTTGCAAGGGGGTAATTTGCATTTCGTAACCATAAGCCATTTGCGGCAATGTCATATTCTTATTCCAACTCTTGAACGAAGGGTTTTTAATTACTGGCTTAGTTTCACCTGGTATCTGCAAGCCAAGTCTTTCATTCATATGGATCGAATACAAATGTTCTGTAAACTCAGAAGGATTATCCTGATAATACATATTAATAAGTTTCGCAACAGCAGTATTAGAGGATTCTTCAAAAGCCTTTTTCACTGTGATTATGCCAAGGCCGGTATGGTCATCCCTAATTGTTTTGCCAGGTATTCTATAAGTTCCATCTCCTGTAGAAACGGTGGTATTTGTATCTACTTTTTCATCTTCAAGCAAAGCCATATATGATGCCAGTTTGAATGTGGAACCAGGATCCTGGCTAGCCGCAATTGCATAATTGAACTGCTCTTTATAAACGCCTTCACTTATCCTGGAATAGTTAGCCACTGCCCTCACCTCTCCTGTATTTACCTCCATCAGAATTACTGTTCCATGATCTGCGTCACTGATCTTCAATTGTTTTTCCAATGCGCTTTGTGCAAGGTCCTGCATATTGATATCGATAGTAGATATAATATCTGCACCTTCCTTAGGGGCAACTTCAGCCTCATCATTAACAGGCATCCATACCCCGCCTGAAATGCGCTGCACCAGCCGTTTACCACTTTCACCATTGATATATTCTCCGAAGGCACCTTCCAGCCCGACACCATTCTCTACATTTTCATTTTTATACCCAATAGTTCTGGCGGCCAGAGATTTAAATGGCCTTATCCTTTTATTCTGTTGTACAGCGATTAATCCACCCGTGTATTTCCCAATATTATATAAAGGAAAAGTCCTGATGGTTTTCAGTTCCTGATAGCCAACATTACGCTTGATCAGCAAATAGCGTACACTGTCCCTCCGGGCAGCGCGCAGGTAACGCGAATATTCCTTGGCAGATTTATCCTTAAAAAACTGCGACAGCTTAAAGGCCAGTGAATCAACTTTTTCATTAAAAATATCATTATCCTGTATTCCACCCGCATAGGTATCCATCCTCAATTCATATTCTGGAATAGAAGTGGCCAGCAAGCTTCCATCTATAGAATAGATGTTACCACGCGCAGCTTGAATATTGATATACTTTGTAGAGAGACGATCGGCCATGGCACGCCATTTATGTCCCTCTACAAACTGTACATCGCATAGTCTGACCAATACTGCCACGGCAAGCAGTACAATCAGTCCAAAGGACAAATAAACACGCAATAATATGTTATCTCTAATATTCATTACTGTTTATTACAATTTTTTTAGGCGGCTCAGTCAGTTCCTTAATCCCCAGTGTATCCACTTTTTTAGCCACTTCTGTCAGTTTACTCTTAAACATCAGATCCGCTTTAAGCGATTTATATTCCCAACTCAGCTCTTTTACTTCTTTATTTAATTTGTCAATATTCCTTATGTTCTTCACAGCCATATGACTGTTAGCTATATACAGCATACATAAAACAGCAAGAAATATTAAAAATGGCAACATCTCCGTTGCTGCATCCTTACTCACCACCCCCTCTATAAACAGCTTTTTAAAAAAAGCATTACTGTTTTCAGGTTCCCTTCGTTTAGGCTTAACCTCAATTTCCTCTTCTAATTCCGGCTCCTCCTCAATATGTTCCCTAAACCTATTGTTCATATCTTCTCCCCCACTCTTAGTTTTGCACTTCTGGAACGGCTGTTGCGCTGCAATTCTGCCTCGTCAGCTACAATTGCTTTTCTCGTGATCGACTTAAAGGGCTTTTGTTCGTTACCGAAAAAGTCCTTATCCACTTCACCTCTGAACTTGCCTTTTGCAATAAAATTTTTAACAGGTCTGTCTTCCAGAGAATGATAGGACATCACCACCAAACGTCCTCCGCTTTTCAATACATCTGCCGTTTGCAGCAAAAAATCTTCAAGCACTTGCATCTCCGCGTTTACTTCAATGCGCAAAGCCTGAAAAACCTGCGCCATATACTTATGCTCCTTACCCTTAGGGATGTGTGCAGCAGCCACAGCTTTAAAATCTTCCAGTGTTAATACGGGGCGGTCAACACGGCCGGTCACGATCACCCTGGCAAGCGATTTTGCATTTTTTACCTCACCGTAAATACCAAAAATTTTATGCAGCTGATCTTCTGTATAAGTATTTAGAACCTCTGCTGCAGTCAGCTTCCCTTGCTTATCCATCCGCATATCCAGTGCAGCATCAAACCTGGTAGAGAAGCCTCTCTCAGGTTCGTTGAACTGATGTGAAGAAACGCCGAGATCAGCCAGAATGCCATCTACAGCCTTATAACCCAGCAAACGAAGGTTATTTTTTAGAAACGCAAAATTTTGGTCAACAAAATGAAAACGCGGATCGTCAATTTTGTTTCTTTGTGCATCAGGATCCTGATCAAACGCGATCAGTACCCCATTTTTACCTAAATTTTTAAGAATTTCACGGGAGTGACCACCACCACCAAAGGTCACATCCACATATATGCCATCCGGCTTGATATTCAAGCCTTCCATACACTCTTTCAACAACACCGGAATATGATAACTATTTTCCATCTGCCCCCCCGTTTTTATTTCCCATTACTTCCTGAGCAAGAAAAGCAAAATTCTCCGGCTCTTTATCAAACAAAGCTTCATAAGCCTTTTTAGACCAAACCTCCACCTTGTCGAACTGACAAGCAAGCACCAGTTCATCATTAATTTCGATCCCCACAGATTCCAGCAAAGACTTCGGTAAATTCACTCTCCCTGTTGCATCCAGCATCAAAGAAGTCGCGCCGCGGGTAAAATACCTGATAAATTCCCGGGTCTTTGGCTCGTACTGGTTCAGTTTGCTCAACTCCTCTACCATACTTTCCCAGACATTTTTAGGATAGATCACCAAATGCTTCTCAAAACCACGGTTAATTACAAGTCCCTCAGCCTCAACATTAGGCAATTGTTTTTTCAGATTCGAAGGCACCATCAGGCGGCCCTTCGCATCCAATTTACAATCAAACTCTCCTAATAGCTGAACCATTTTTATATATGCAATTTTCTGTAGTGTAAAAATAGATATTTCTACCACTTTTTACCACAATCTACCACAAAAAATTATCAACATAATTCGTGCCTAATATTTTATGCCTTTAAACGGCCAAAAAGGCATAAAAAATGGTGGGAAACAAAAACAGGCGTTTCGTAAAAACGAAACGCCTGTCCTAAAAAATGATTACATAGTTAATCGTTAATTGCCTTAACACCAGGCAACTCCTTACCTTCCATATATTCCAGCAATGCGCCGCCACCGGTGGAAACATAACTCACCTTATCCTCTAAGTTAAACTTGGCAATGGCAGCAGCAGAATCACCACCACCGATCAGTGAGAAGGCACCATTTTTCTGTGTAGCCGTTACCACTGCGTCGGCTACAGCACGCGTACCCTGCTCAAAATTAGCCATCTCAAACACGCCCATCGGGCCGTTCCACAATAAAGTTTTAGAGTTGGCGATAACATCAGAGAATAATTTAATCGTCTTCCGTCCGATATCCAATCCCATCCAGTCGGCCGGAATCTGCCCCGTATCCACCGTACTTTTATTTGCTTCATTATCAAACTTATCAGCAATCACAGTATCCAAAGGCAGGTATAAATTAACGCCTTTAGCTTTTGCTTTCTCCAACAACTCCAAACACAGCGCCATTCTGTCCTCCTCCAATAAGGAAGTACCGATCTCGCCACCCTGTGCTTTCGCAAAAGTGTAGGCCATACCACCACCGATGATCAGGTTATCCACTTTATCCAGCAAACTTTCAATCAGCAGGATTTTATCCGACACTTTGGCGCCTCCCATAATTGCGGTAAAAGGCTTGTCTGCACCATGATTTACTTTCTCCGCATTTTTCAATTCTTCGGCCATTAAATAACCGAAGTATTTATCTGAAGGAAAAAACGCTGCAACGATGGCTGTAGATGCATGTGCACGGTGTGCGGTTCCAAAGGCATCATTCACATACACATTTCCAAGCTTCGCGAGCTTCCCTGCAAAATCGCGGTCCCCTTTTTCCTCTTCCGCATAAAAACGGAGGTTCTCCAGCAGTAAAACCTGACCAGGCTCCAGGTTTCTTGCTTTTTCTCCAGCCTCAGCTCCGATGCAATCATTTGCAAACTTTACCTGAAGATCAAGCATTCTTGAAAGGTCTCCCAGAATATGTTTCAAAGAATATTTATCATCAGGGCCGCCTTTAGGCCTTCCTAAATGAGACATCAGGATCACAGAACCGCCATCATTTAATATTTTATTTATAGTAGGCAATGCTGCGCGCATTCTTTTATCATCAGTAATGTTAAAATCCTTATCCAAAGGGACGTTAAAATCCACTCTAACTAAAGCCTTCTTATCTTTGAAATTGCATTGATCGATTGTTCTCATTTTATTCTTTGTTTTGTTAT
>CAMLDJ010000366.1 GCA_946478755.1 uncultured Pedobacter sp.
ACGATATTAGCTTCCGTGACTGGAGTTCAGACGTGTGCTCTTCCGATCTAAAGTCCCTTAGCGAACTGTTTTTCCAGGTTTTCAACTGATCAGCCGAAGCATGATTAATGGCATTCGCGTATTCTGTATAACTCAGCTGCTGATACTCAATAAGCGATTCATCCCAAACCCTGTGCAGATTAGATTTTTCACCAAACCAGGTTACATAAACCTTATTCCCACCCAGATCCTCTTTTCTTGCTGTATGCATAGGCTGATTTAAATCACCTACCAGATGAATTAACAAACGCATAGCCATTCTTTTTTGATCGGCCGTGCTTTGCTTACTTTTAAGAATGGCCACCATCTCGGGAATCCTATTGTATACATTGGCGCCCTTATCCGTATCCAAAAAATTAAATACGGCCTGCTTATCCAGACCTGGGGGAAGGTTAACAAAATGCCAATTGTACAGGTAATCATAAGCGGGATCGGATTTAACGAAATCACCCCAGTTGCTCGCCATAGCCAGGCTTTCATAACCGAGAACATCCCTTACGCCCTTTTTTGCCTTGCTGCTCAAATAGCTTTCTGCTACCTGCCCAACAATCCGATGTCCAAGCATTCCCCAGGCACCGGCATTTAAGGGCATGTACAGGCCAAAGGCCAAAACCGTTATTGCACGAACCACACTTATATTCTTTCTCATTTTATCAAAATATAATTAAATTCTTACCGGCACCCCGAAGTTGGTTTGCAGCTATAATTCTTTAGGATTGCAAGTGATTCTCTCCTTTAAAACCAGGTTACAGCTGCGCTGATTTCCTAAATCTTCCAGATGCAATCTGCCGGGCTCAGAAGATCTGATATAAAAAGCCTTTAGGTATCTTCCGATTTGATAGCAGCCGGACAGCTTCTGCTTGTAGTTCGCTTTGGTGTAAGTGCCTGCCAGAAATAAACTATCTCCCCTTACTTCGTATACTCCCTTTGCATACTCCTTCCATATCCCGCCGTTGAAGCAGGAATCGGGATAATAGTTTACTTTAGAATGTGTGGTCAGATCAACGTAAAACGAATCGCAGGTAAATCTGAACTTGTGTTGCGTATAGTTCAACAGTTTATCCACATTTGCTATACTGTCCTGGTTCCATACGCCCTGTAAAAAAGCTTCCCCCTCTCCCTGTACATCGGGTAACCTCCTGCACGAAACGGACACAAACAGAACAAGAAGCAGATAAAACATCAATTTCAGCATACCTAAAACCCGGTGCTTATTTTAAACTGCCTACCATATCTTCCGGACGAACCCATTCATCAAACTGCGCGCCGGTCAGCAAACCCAGCTCAATTGCGGCATCTCTTAACGTTTTATGTTCTTTATGCGCTTTCTTCGCGATCTTTGCGGCATTCTCGTACCCAACATGCGGGTTTAATGCGGTGACCAGCATTAAGGAGTTCTCCAGGTGTTTTTTTATCTCAGGAAGGTTTGGAAGAATCCCGGCAGCACAATGGTCATTAAATGAAACGCATGCATCGCCGATCAAACGGCCGGATTGCAAAACATTAGCTGCAATTAACGGCTTAAATACATTCAATTCAAAATGTCCTGTAGCTCCGCCGATACTGACGGCGACATCATTTCCGATTACCTGAGCACAAACCATTGTCAGCGCTTCGGGTTGTGTAGGATTGACCTTACCTGGCATAATAGAGGATCCAGGTTCGTTATCAGGAATAATGATTTCGCCAATGCCCGAACGCGGACCGGAGCTCAACATCCTTACATCATTGGCAACCTTCATTAAAGAAACAGCCACGCGCTTGTAAGCACCCGAAAGCTCAACCATTGCATCATGTGCAGCTAAGGCTTCAAATTTATTTGGAGCGGTTACAAAAGGCAGTCCTGTCAATTCTGCAATCTTTCTTGCTACCAGTACATCATATCCTTTCGGCGTGTTCAGACCAGTACCAACCGCCGTGCCTCCTAAAGCCAGCTCGCTGATCATTGCCAAAGCATTCTTAATTGCCCTGATCCCGTTGCTGATCTGCTGCGCATAACCAGAAAACTCCTGTCCAAGTGTTAAAGGAGTAGCGTCCATAAAGTGAGTACGTCCTGTTTTAACGATATCAGCAAATTCTTCAGATTTTGCCACAAGTGTTTTATGTAATTTCTCTAAGCCTGGAAGTGTAACTTCAACGGCCTGTTTATAGGCTGCAATATGCATTGCAGTAGGATAAGTATCGTTAGAAGATTGTGACTTATTTACATCGTCATTGGGATGCAGCACTTTTTTATCATCAGCCAGACCACCACCATTTAAAACGTGTGCACGATGCGCAATAACCTCATTGGCATTCATGTTACTTTGTGTACCTGAACCTGTTTGCCAGATCACCAGCGGGAACTGGACATCCAGACTACCTGCGATTACTTCATCGCAAGCCTGTGCAATTAAAGACGCTTTATCCTGCGATAAAACACCGAGTTCAGTATTGGCCAGTGCAGCTGCCTTTTTCAAATACCCAAATGCATGAATGATCTCTTTTGGCATGGAGGCCTCAGGACCAATTTTAAAGTTATTCCTTGAACGTTCAGTTTGCGCACCCCAATATTTATCAGCAGGTACCTGCACTTCACCCATCGTATCGTGTTCGGTTCTAAAATTCATAGTATTCTATTTTTCTTGTCGCAAATTTAAGGTTTTTGTGTCTCAATGAGCTGCATTTATCTAATTAATAAACCATAAAGCATACAATGTTTAAAACTCTTTTACGTTCAAAGAGGTAAAAATCCTTAATTTTCCGCTTTTTAAACCTGTATCGCATTGTTCATGAAGTTTCGTCTGCTAACTATAGTCTTATCCCTAACCATTTTATCCCTCTCATCTTGTTCAAGTACTGAAGAAAAAGCTAAAAAAGCAGCTGCCGATAAAAAGGTAAGAGTCCCTCAGGACGACAAAGCTGATAGTTTATTGTTGGTATATAATCCGGCAAAAGGGGACAAATGGATCGCGGGGTTTGTACAGGAGCTTCATAAAAAATATGGCTTTAATGGAAATATGCTTGTAGCAAAGGGCGATAAAATAATTTACGAAAAGGCAATAGGCTGGGCTGACTATTTACACCGCGACAGCCTGAAGATTAACTCCGAATTTGAACTGGCATCAATTACCAAAACCTTTACGGGTGTTGCTATCATGCAGTTGGTTGAAGCCGGAAAGTTAAATCTAACAGACAATGTAAAAAAGTTCTATCCCAATTTTCCTTACGATGGAATAACCATACAACTGCTGCTGTCACACCGAAGCGGAATGATGAATTATGTTTATTTCATCGACGATATTTGGCGGAAGGAAAAGCGCACCATGAAAAAAGGGGTATCCAACCAGGAAGTGATGCAGATCATTGCAGACAAAAAACCTAATCCTTATACCAAACCAGACCGGCTATTCCACTACAATAATTCCAACTTCATGGTGTTGGCTTCAATTGTAGAAAAAGTAACAGGCAAACGCTTCTCGCAATACATGATGGAGAATATATTTAAGCCTGCCGGAATGAAACATACACATGTATATTCCACAACGGAATATGAAAAGATCCCGGTTGATGTAGTGGGCCATGACCGCACCTGGCGTTATTCCGTAGTTCAAAACTTTTTAGACGGCCCCGTGGGGGACAAAGGTATTTACAGCACCCTGCACGACCTGGTCCTGTACGATAAGTATTTAAAAAATGGCAGGCTCCTCACGGAAAAGAGCCTGGATTCTGCTTATAAAGGTCGTAATAAGCCTGTCAACGGGCATTTTAATTATGGCTACGGATGGCGCATCTTTGACGGAGACAAAGATAGAAAGGTAGTCTATCATACTGGTTGGTGGCATGGATTCAGACACATTTATGTGCGCGATATTCAGAAGGACATCGTTGTGATATTCCTCGGCAACTTAACCAACGGGAGTCTGATGCACCTTGATGAACTTTACAGGCATTTGGGGATGCCGATCATTCGAAAAGGAGCATATTCCGGATCAGGCTCTTTACCTGGCAGTGATGAAGATTAATCAGGAAATTTTGTCGAACGCAATCCCGCTTCGCCGCTTAGCAAGATAGGTTTTTAGCAGGCTATTTTCAGGCAGGTCCAAATGCGGATCTGCTGCCAATACTTCAATCACCGTATTGCGGGCTTCCTGCAAAATCAGCTGATCTTTTGCAAGGTCAGCCAGCTTCAATTCAAGTACGCCACTTTGCTGTGTTCCTGTAATATCTCCAGGCCCGCGAAGCTGCAGATCTATCTCAGAAATCTCAAATCCATTATTGGTTTTCACCATTGTTTCCAGACGCAGTTTCCCCTCGGCACTCAGCTTATTGCCCGACATCAAGATACAGAAAGAATGCTCCGCGCCGCGCCCAACGCGGCCCCGCAACTGATGCAATTGGGAAAGTCCAAACCGCTCTGCATTCTCTATGACCATTACCGAAGCATTCGGCACATTAACGCCCACCTCAATCACAGTAGTAGCCACCATGATATGACTCTTTCCATCAATAAATTGCTGCATCTCGTATTGTTTATCTGCGTTGCTCATCTTACCATGGACGATGCTAATCTGATATTCAGGCCGTGGAAACTGGTAGCTCATCTGTTCAATACCCGCTTCCAGGTGCAAAAGATCGAGCTTCTCACTTTCTTTAATCAGCGGATATACCACATATACCTGTCGTCCTTTAGCAATTTCCTGCTTCATAAAACCAAACATTCTCAGGCGCTGCCCTTCAAACAAATGTTTTGTTTCAATAGGCTTCCTGCCCCGGGGTAATTCGTCAATCACAGACACATCCAGATCTCCGTACAAAGTCATGGCCAATGTCCGTGGAATCGGCGTAGCAGTCATAACCAGTATATGTGGAGGCACAATATTCTTGCGCCATAGCTTGGCCCGTTGCTCTACGCCAAACCGATGCTGTTCATCTATTACGACCAGGCCAAGGTTTTTAAAGACCACTTTATCTTCAATCAATGCATGAGTACCAACCAGGATATCGATTTCTCCCGATTCCAATGCGGCATGCAACTGTGTCCTCTGCTTCTTGGTTGTACTTCCTGTAAGTATGGCAACATTCACCAGACGCCCCTTCAACAGGGAAGTGATGGACTCATAGTGCTGCCGTGCCAATATTTCAGTAGGAGCCATCATACAAGCCTGGTAGCCGTTGTCGCTGGCTAGCAGCATGCTCATCAAGGCTACCGCTGTCTTACCACTACGCGCCCCTGCAAGTCGGAGAAAATCC
>CAMLDJ010000367.1 GCA_946478755.1 uncultured Pedobacter sp.
GATCAAAAATGTTTAGCAATACAAAAAGATATCGAGGAAGCGACAACTTTGGAGATGCCAATGTTAGAGCAGAATTTAACAGTAATTGCCACCCTGGTTTCGGTTGGTACGCTGACAGGACTATTAGGAACGGTAACTGGTATGATCAAGGCCTTCGGTGGATTGGCTAACTCTGGAGCTCCGGATCAGGCTGCATTGGCAACTGGTATTTCTGAGGCCCTGATCAATACGGCTACTGGTATCGGTACTTCTACTTTCGCGATCATCATGTACAATATCCTTACTTCAAAAATTGATAAATTAACCTATGCAATTGATGAAGCCGGCTTTAGCATCATCCAGACTTACGCAAGTACGCATAAATAAAAAAAATAATGTTTTTTTTACCGGCTTTATGGAAAACCGGGGTAATAAGCATCATTAGTAAAAACATTAGTAATTTTTAAAGTTATGCCAAGAGCAAAGGTTCAAAGAAAGAGTACTTCGATAGATATGACCGCCATGTGCGACGTATCCTTCCTGTTGCTTACTTTCTTTATATTAACAGCGACAGCGCGCCAGCCGGATCCTTTGGATGTGACTATACCGTCGTCCACCTACAAACTTAAAGTTCCTGATCTGGATATGGGTATTTTATCCATCGGTAAAGGCAAGGTGTTCTACGAAGTTGTTGGAAAAGACATCAAGATGGCGACCCTGACAAAGATGGGCGAGAAATATAGCATCAACTTCACTCCGGAAGAAAGAGAGCGTTTCGGTGTTATTGGTGCTTTCGGTGTTCCGATCCAGGATTTGAAACAATTCATCGCCATGGATGGAGAGAAACGTAAAGCTTACCAGGAATCATCTCCCGGTATCCCTACTGACTCTACCAATAACCAATTGGCCGAGTGGCTTATGCAGTCCCGTCACTCTGTTGCTGAACTGCATTCAACACAAATGCGTGTAAGTATTAAAGGTGATGCCAATGAAGAATATCCAACGGTTAAAAAAGTGGTTGATATACTTCAAAAGCAAAAAATTAACAAATTTAGTTTAATCACATCCGCCGAAGGCGATGCGCAATAATAATATATTATGGCAGAATTAGATACCTCCGGCGGGGGGGGCAAGAAAGGCAAAAAGGTAAGAAGTAAGAAAGCAAATACCAAAGTAGATTTAACTGCCATGGTGGATCTGGCTTTCCTGTTGATTACGTTCTTTATGTTAACGACCTCCCTGTCGAAACCAATTGCAATGGATATTGCAAAGCCTGACAAAGATGACAACTCTGTAGAGCGGCTAGCACTACGTGCTTCTGAGACCATGACCATTTTATTGGGTAAGAACAATAAAGTTGCCTGGTATATGGGAGAAGCCGGTAAATCTATACCGAATATCGAGAGCTTTTCTGAAGTCAGGAAATCAATATTAGATAATAAGAAGAAAGTAGCACAAGCTACCGGAGGAAGGCAGATCATTATGGTTATTAAGCCGACTTCAGGAGCTACTTATAAGAACTTTGTTGACATAATGGACGAATTAGCGATTACCAAGATCACTACGGCGCCCGCAATTGATGACGAGAACATTACTGATGCTGAAAAAGATTTCATGAGAAAAGGTGGAATTTTATAATAGAATAATTAACAATATTAAATAGTAAGCTATGTTTGGTTCTAAGATAGATTTATTAAAAACAGAATGGCTTGATGTTGTATTTGCAAATAAGAACAAGAGCTACGGAGCTTATGAGTTGCGTAGGACAAGTTCTTCAATTACTACAAGAGCGTTATTTATAGCATCGGCAGTTTTTGTTTTGGTGTTTGTAGCACCAAAGATCCTGAGTGTGATCAAAGGAAAACTGCCAGAGGATGAAATAGTGAAGCAGGTTGAGGTTGTGGTTGCACCACCTCCTCCGGTAAACCCGGAGACACCTCCGCCACCACCGGTTGAGCCACCCCCACCCAAACAGGATCAGATTAAATTTCCTCCTCCGATTGTAAAACCGGATAATGAGGTAATTGATAAGGAACCTGTTCAGATAGAGGATTTGAAAAAAGCTGACCCTGGTCAGAAAACCATTGCTGGGGACCCTACCGCAGACATCGTTATTGCTGGTCCGGTTGGAGAAGGCCCTAAACAGGCAGCAGTGGTTGAAGATACCAAGGTTTATGACTTTGTCAGCATCGAAACTCAACCAGGTTTCCCAGGTGGTATGGATAAATTCTATGCTTATCTGAAGAAAGCAGTGAGATACCCTGCAATGGCACAGGAAAATAACATTCAGGGTAAAGTGTTCTTATCTTTCGTGGTAGAAAAAAATGGAGATTTGACGGATATTAAAGTGGAAAGAAAGCTTGGTGGCGGAACCGATGAGGAGGCTATCAGGGTGTTAAAAGCTAGTCCGCGCTGGACACCGGGTATTCAGAACGGTAAGCCGGTACGGGTGAAGTACAACATTCCAATCAGCTTTACCTTATCAAATTAGAATGTTTAATTTTGAAACATTTAAACAGAAATCGCCTCAACAGCGATTTCTGTTTATTTTAGGCCTGGTTATGTTCCTCTTTTATTTGATACTTGGGGGAATGCTCATCTTTGGAACGGTGATCCTGAATCAAATTCAGCCGATGTACAGGATCATGCTGGGCTGTTTACTGATCGTATATGCAGTAATCCGATTTATGCGTCTAATTAACCAAAAGCCTGAAGAAGATTAACTGCTCATTTTTTAGCATGAGCATTGTCGGTATAATGCCGGATGATATGGATAGTGTGAAGAGTCCGAGCCCTGTTGGAGGGAAATAAATAAATAGCATGAAGAATCTGAGTTTTATCCTTTTACTGGCGATTTTTGTGGCCTGCAAACAAAAACCAAATCCGGCGGCAGGAGTTGAAGAAACCCGCACATCTGGTACGGTGAGGATGCTGGTGGACGAATCTTTTTCGGAAGTACTGGCGGATCAGATTGAGGTGTTTAAAACAGATTATCCAAATACAAAATTTACAGTTATTGAAGGCAATGAGCAAAAGATAATGCCCACCTTTTTGAATGATAGTGTACGGGTGATCATTTTGTCGAGAATGCTCACTGCAGCTGAGGATAAGATCTACAGAAATAGAAGTATTGTGCCAAAAACATCCAGATTTGGAATTGATGGAATTGCTTTAATAACAAATAAGGATAACCCGGATAGCAATATTACGGTGACGGAAGTCGTTGATATAATGAAAGGTACATCGACAAGTGGCAAGCAGCTCGTGTTTGATAACGCCTATTCAAGCACATTGCGTTATTTTAAAGATCTGGCAGGCATTAAGGCTTTGCCGGCAAAAGGAATTTATACTTTACAGACCAATAACGATGTAATTAAGTATATTGCAGAAAATAAGGGATCTGTTGGAGTTATTGGGGTGAACTGGCTGATTGACAATAAAAAAGATATGGCCGTTTACCTGGAGAAGGTGAAAATGATGGGGGTGAAAAACGTAAAGAACAAAAAAGGAGACGATCAGTTTTATAAACCTGTTCAAGCTAACTTGATCAATGGGATTTATCCATTTTTAAGAAACATATACATTATTAATGCTGAGGGTAGAAACGGTTTAGGTGCGGGCTTTGCAACCTGGCTGGTAAGTCAGAGAGGACAGCTTATTGTGCTGAGGTCTGGGTTAGGACCGCATAAACTGACCTCGCGTGATTTTAATTTTAAGAATACAAACTAAATTTTATATTTGAACCATGAAGCCTGTGTGATGGGCTTCAAAATGTTAAAAAACAATAAGAGACTATGAAAATGATAAAGAAAGCGATAACCTTAAGTTTAGGTTTAGTAGTGATGGGATCTGCCTCTTTTGCTCAGAGCTTAAGCGATGCTCAGAAGGCCATAGATGCCGAGCAATATCAGAAAGCAGCTTCAATGCTAAAAACGCTTGTAAATTCACAAGAGAAAAAAGGGGAGAATTACTATAGCTTAGGGGAGGTTTATTTACGCATGGACTATGTGGATTCGGCCCGTGCTGTATTTACCAAAGGTATAACAGCTGATCCTAAGAATTCATTGAATTATATTGGATTAGGTCATGCAGATCTTATCTCCAACAATGCGGCTTCTGCAAAAACAAACTTTGCAAAAGCAGTAGATGTGGCATCCAGAAAAGATTGGATTCCTCAATTGTATATTGGCAAGGCATATATTGCTACAGATAAACCTGATTTTGCCGCGGCTTTACCATATCTGCAGAAAGCAGATGAACTGGATGCCAATGATAAAGATGCAGAGACGTTTCTGGCGATGGGCGATTATTATGCCTTACAAAAGAAAAATTCTGAGGCACTACAGAATTATATGAGAGCGCTGAACATCAATGAAAATCTCATAAGGGCTACTGTTCAGATCGGCCGTATGTACAAGGATGCCAGAGCATTTCCTGAGTCTGAAGAACGTTTGAAAGAAGCGATCACAAAAGATCCGAATTATGGACCGGCCTACCGGGAAATTGCTGAGCTCTATATGCAATGGGCTATTCAGTTGCCCAATGAGTTTGCAGCCAGGTCGGCTCAGGCTGTGGAAAATTACAAGAAGTATCTTGACCTGACGGATAAATCATATGAGTCGAGATTGCGTTATGCGCAATTCTTATTCTATGCCAAAGACTTCAAGACGTTGGAACAAGAAGCAGCCGCCTTAGCGGCAATGAATCCCAATAACCCTAAAAGCCTGGTAGCATTAAGAATGCGTGGTTATTCGGCATTTGAAAACAGGAACTTCCCTCAGAGCCTGCAATATATGAATGAGTTTTTTAGTAAAGTAAAAGATACCACCCGTATCATCGCGTCAGATTATCTATACCTGGGAAGAGCTCAACTTGCAGGCGGGAATGATAGTTTAGCCTTAATTAACATTACCAAAGCGGTTGAAAAGGATTCTACCAACGTTGAGGCACTGGCTGATGTTGCAAAAGCTTATTTCGATGCGAAAAAATATGCGAAATCTGCACAGATATATGACAAGGTGATCAAAGCAGCCCCTAATGCAAAAGGCGTGCTGTATAGCTATTTTTATAATGGCTTAGCGTATTATTTTGATTATGCCAATGCATATAGTGCCCAGAAAAATCCATCAAAGGATCTTTTGGTTAAAGCAGATTCATCCATTGCGAAGGTCGCTCAACTGGCTCCTGAAACTGCAGATGCTTATTTATACAGGGGCAGGATCAATAACCTGTTAGATGATGAAGCAAATCCTAAAGGATTGATGGTTCCTCATTATGAAATGTT
>CAMLDJ010000368.1 GCA_946478755.1 uncultured Pedobacter sp.
GACTTCAGTTAATACTTCTTTGTTAACATCACCCCAATAAATAACGGCATCGCCGTTTTCATAGTAAATATCATTAATCGGTCTGTTTGCAAGTGAATTAACATAGTTAACACCAAGCGCCGAGCCTAGAACTTTTACAGGCACCGAACTGTTTCCCTTGTTATCATAAGTAATTACTTCAAACGAATAATTGCCTTCTTCCAATGGTCCGATGATTGTGCTGATGGTATCAGGCCATTTGGTTAAGTTAAGCTTCACTTCTTTAAAATCCTTTCTGTTGTTCCAGAATACTTTAGCACTCACCATATCCTGGCTTGCTATTGCGATGTTTATCTTTAACCTTTTATTCCCCGAATAGGATCTTGCAGAATCGACCATCCGGATGTACGAGCGGTTGCTTTCTTCAAAAGGATTATTTTCCTTGCAGGAAGTAAAAACGCTGACAAAGATCAGCACTCCGATCGTGAACACTAAATAATTATATGATGTTTTCATTTATTTCGATTTATTGAAAAACTGCTTTTAAATTAATGATGTCGAATCTGATTGCTTTATTTTATAAGCCCAGTACACCTTTCCATGTCGTTGCTACCCTGATGCCATCTATTGTACCAGCCATTATGCCGTCGGACTGTCTGATGACCACATCGCCCAGATTGCCGGGTGAAGTGCCGGTGGCTACGGAAGCAGCGGTGGCGGTACCAGGCTCAGCTGCCGGTATTGCAGCTTCTATAATAAACATACTCGATACCTTGGCCGTAAAATCATATTTGGTCACAATCAGGTAGCTCGTATTGTACTTATAGGTATTTGTCGGGTATACTACAGTGGCATTTTTTCCTATTCCGAAAACCAGCTTACCAGTTCCGTCGTCCTTGGCATAAAGGCGGTTAGAAAAGGCGCCGCCTGCATCCCGATTGGCGAAAAAGAAATCCCCATCACCAGCCTTCGACAGATTGACCAATACCGATGTATAAAGCGTACCCGAATTCTTAGCCGCAAAAGTGGAAAAAACATCCTCTCTGGAGAAATCGCCATGTTCAAAAGTGGCGGCACCACCTACACCGGAGCCAGCGTAACCTGTAAAGGACAAGCCAGCTGATACATAAGTAACCGGAATGGCACCTTCGGCAGAGTAGGCTTCCCACTTCGGATTAACCAGTCTTGTCAGGAATTCTGTTGCAGCGCCATATTCAAAGTTTTCATTTAACAAAGGCACTTCAGGCGGAAGGTTTCCACTCTCGGTTCCACTTACAGAAACAACGACATTAGGCAATCCTGCTACGGAATGGGTTATCGTTCCGGTTATAGCTTCATTTTCACCTGTTACAGGAGCAAACTTTACATAGACGCTGACCGTTTTATCATTTACATCCAGGGTTACAGAGGAAGCAAAAGTGCTGTTATCTGTAGACACTTTAAAATTTGCTGATGCCTTTATAGTTACATCGCCGGTTAAATTCATTCCTTCAAGCGAATAGGATTTCGCTGCTGACATGGCATTCACATTTATACTACCAAAATCGGCCAATGTGGTTACCGATGGGACAATGGCCGGATTAATCCAGGTATTGCCCCTCATGGTTACCGTTGTAGTAATGTGCGTATCATTTAAAACGGCACCTCCTCGTCCATTGATGAGTTTAAATTCGATTGTTTTATTGTCATCAAAATTGTGCAGTGAAGTCACTGTAAAAGAAGCCGTGGTTGCCCCCTGAGGCAAATCTATGGTCAGCTTTCCAGCCGAAAAGGCGGGACTGAGTGTATATTCAGTTTCAAGAGCCGTACTGGTCCCGGCAACTTGCTGAATGGTGATACTTCCGGCTTTCTCCAGGGGGCGGGCCAGAATTAGGGTGATGGTCGTTGCACCAGCATAATCCTTCTCTATGACATAAGTGCTACTGGTAAAACTAATCCTGGTCGGAATGATCATTTCCGGCAATTCTTCCTCTTTGCTACAAGAACTAAAGAACAAAAGACAAAGAGCCAGGTAGATAACTCCTATTCTGATTGAACATTTTGAGCGGGCATTAGATGGATTATCTTTCATTGAAATATTTTATGTTAATGACTACAGTTGTATTAATTCATTTGATCTCTACAAGCCAACCGCCTCTTTCCAGGAAGTTGCGATCCTAATTCCATCGTACGTTACCGTCAAAGCATTGGTACTTTGTCTGATGATGACATTACCAAGTGCCCCGGGTGCGCTTCCTGCGGACGTGCTCGCATCCGGAGTTGGCGGCTCAATAACGGATGGAGCCCCGTTCAAAACGTAGAGTGAGGATAGCCCTGTACTAAAATCATACTTGGTAACCACCAGATAGGTCGTTCCATAGCTATAAGTTCCCCCCGCATAAGCCACAGTTGCAGAGCTTTTTCCTATTCCAATACTTGGTTTTCCACCGTCATCCTTTACATTGAGCCTGTTGAAGTATGAACTTCCAGCTGCCGGATCACGAAGACCACCAAAGAAATCTGCAGTTGCGCCGGCCGATACTATATTTACCAGCTGGGCAGCATATACTACTCCTGAGGATTGTGTGGCAAAACTTCTTGAATAATCTTCTCTGGAACCAGAGCCATTTTCAGAGATAACCGCTCCTCCAACACCAGAACTACCGTATCCCGCAAAGGAAAGCCCTGACGAAATGTATTTAACCGGGTTTACTGAACCCGAAAATACAGGCCAGTTGCTGCCGCTTACTGCTTTAAGCGTACTTGCAGTGGTACCATAATTAAAGTTTTCATTCAATAAAAGTATACCTGGGGTAGCATTCCCATATTCTACACCGCTTAGATTAATGACGGCGTCAGGAATTCCTGCTGATGAATGGGTAATGGTTCCGTTTACAGCCTGATTGATTCCTGTATTTGGTGCAAACCTGGCATAAACGGTTACAGGTGCTGTACTGATTGTCGCAAGCGGCACTATTAATGAACTGCTGAAAGTATTGTCATCTAGTGAGACCTGATAATTAGTGGAAGCATTAATGGTCATATCAGCCGTTAATTTTACTCCGGAAACAATATAGGATTGAGATGGACTGATAGTAGTGGTAATTACGTTCCCAAAGGCAAAATCGAACACTGACGGCTTAATTTCTGGATATAAAATTGGATTGCCTTTAATGGTTAATGTAGTTGTAGCATCTATGTTCGCAATGGAAAGTCCACCTGTAGCGCTGGTTAATTTTAGAATGAGCGTTTTCTCCCCTTCAAAATTGTTCAATGAGCTGACCTGGAAAGATACTTCAGTAGCCCCTTTCTCCAGGTTTAATTTTATCCCTTCCGCCGGTATTGCCGGTGTAATGGTATACTGGTCTGCAGCAATGGTACTTTGTGCATCAACCGTTACCACAGCTGTGCCCGCTTCCTCGAGGGGTAAAGACAGGGGTAGAACAATAGTTAAAGGATCTACGGTATTGTTCTCTATGGTATAAGAATTTGCCGCAAACCTGATGGTGCCCACATTCTGTGGCACATTAAATTTATCCTTTTCACAGGAATTGAACAGTACAGCCAGCATCATTAACAACATAATGATCCGGTTCTTTGTACTTGATGAATGCGCAGCTATTAGATTCATAATCTGATTTTTTTCAGTTAACATTGATTACCAGCCCGGGTTTTGCAGCAGATCTGCTGATTTATTGACCTCACTTTGTGGAATTGGCCACAAATACCATTTCGGGGCAATAAATACGGGTGTACGGATGTTGATCAGCTCGTAGCTATACGTGGCAGGCGTACCTGCTGCTACCCTGGTAATTTTCATGCCGTGTAAGGTTTTATTGGATACATTTTTTGCAATTTTCCATCTCCTGACATCCCAGTAACGGTGTTCCTCGATGGCCAGCTCTACCCGTCTTTCATTCTGGATAACCGCACGCATCCCTTCTTTGGTCAGATCGTCGGCCAAACCGTAATCTTCCTCCGCGCCTGGTAATATGCCTGCACGCTTTCTAATGGCTTTTATCTGAGCAGCTGCAGTTGACAAGTCGCCTGCCTCATTGCTTGCTTCCGCATAGTTCAGCAGGATCTCTGCATATCGGATTAAAGGAAAACAACGTTCTGTGGTGGATGAAGTAGAACTGGCAATGGTTTCGTCATCCAGCATTTTGCGCAGATAATACCCGGTTTTGGTTTTGTTAAAGCCATCCTGGTCTGCGCCGACATAGGTGTATACCGGAGTAACCGTCTTGTTGGTGTACAGACGCGTTCCTTCATTATATAGAATGGTCCAGTTTAAACGAGGATCTCTGTTTGCATAAGGATTTTGAGGATCATATCCTTTCGGATTACCCCCTGACATCAGGTCTTCGGTAATGGGCTTACCATTGATCGTCCCAAAAGCATCTACCAGTTCCTGATAAGGCATGGCGCTACCGCTGCCGGTCCTGGAGGCAGGATCCCACATGGCTTCCAATGTTCTGTTGTTGCCGGCCATAGCAGCCAGGATATATTCATTATTTTTACGCAGGGTAAATACTTTCTGAAAACCCAGACCGTCGGGCAGCTCATACAGGCTAAATTGCTCTAAATTGATGACATCCAATGCCGCTTGTGCAGCTTTGTTCCATCGGTTCGGATCAGCAGTCGGATATCCTAGCAAGCCATCCATATCGGCCCTGCCATTAAACAAAGGACTTGCTGCATATAACAGCAGCCTGGATTTAAGCGCCAGTGCTGCACCTTTGGTGACGCGGCCGAAGTCAGGTCCGGTATGGATCTTAGGAAGTGCCAATGCAGCCGCATTGCATTCTGATTCAATATAGTTTACACATGCTTCGTAAGTGGCACGTTTGCCGGGAACCGGGTCTGTAGCCCCGTAAATCGCATCACCCACAAGTGGAACACCTCCATAATGTTTGATTAAAATGAAGTAATACCAGGCCCTCAGGAATCGAGCCTCACCAGCAATCCTATCCCTTAAACGCTGCGATAAAGGGGTGGTCGACAAGTGACTTAACAATACATTAACCCTTCTGATATTGGCATAGGAAGTATTCCAGGCATCGGTTGGCACATTGATGGCACTGATGGCCCCGGTTTGAAAGATCACATTATATGCACTGGCACTTAACAGTGAACCTTCTACCTCATCGCAAATGCTATACACGCCCACGCTGCTGCCAAACCTTTTAGGATCAGCACTAAAGCCGATATCCGTATAGATCCTGGTCAGGAACTGCATGGTTCGGGCACTGTCTGCAAAAGTGCTCTCTTCTGTCAAATCAGTCGTTTTAACCT
>CAMLDJ010000369.1 GCA_946478755.1 uncultured Pedobacter sp.
GCGGATAAAGGCTATTCCGCATTCGTGTTTTATCGAGTCACTCATTAGGTGTGTTATTTGAGCCGCAAATTTACCGTTTATAATAATCAGAACCTAGAAAGAAATAGAATCTTTCATTCAGATTATAATAGCTGATTTCACATCAATTATAAGTTAATCGGGCCTATTCATGCTCAATTTGCTTAACGCTTAAGCTTTCAGATTTACGTGTTCCGAAATAACGGCTGCCCCAAAAAATACAGAGGCACTGGCGTCAAAAGTTTGCGGATCTCCTGAAGTAAAAAAGTGGCTCTGCCCCTCTTTTGAAATTTCGCACTCAATTTCAGGGTGGTTAGCCAGATATAGAGCCAGGCTATCCGCCACAATATCGTCCTGTGCCAACAGATTGATGTGATCAGGAATCAGCTCCTTAATTTTGGGTACCAGCAAGGGATAATGCGTGCATGCAAGTACAATACAATCAATTTCGTTATTTCCGGACAGCAGCTCATCCAGGTACTTCTTTACGAAATAATCGGCTCCTGCCTGCTGATGTTCATTATTCTCGACCAGTGGTACCCACATCGGACAGCTTTGCTGTGCAACGTTGATCCCGGGAAAGAATTTGTTGATCTCCATCAGGTAAGATTCGGAATTAACAGTGCCACGGGTTCCCATTATCCCTACGCTTTTTGTTGCGGTAAAATTGTCTACGACCTCAGCAGTTGGCCGGATCACCCCAAGCACCCTACGGTTAGGGTACTTAACCGGAAGTACATGCTGTTGTATAGAACGCAGTGCCTTCGCCGAAGCTGTATTACAAGCCAGGATTACCAATGGGCAGCCCTGAGCAAACAACCACTCCACACATTCTAAAGTGTACTGATAAATGGTCTCAAAAGAATGGTCTCCATAAGGCGTCCGGGCATTGTCCCCAAAATAGATGTAATTGTATTGAGGTAATTTTTTGATAATGGACTTGAATACGGTAAGTCCGCCATACCCCGAGTCAAAAATACCTATAGCCTGCTTATTCTTCATTATAAAAAACGGGATTGAGTTTTATCACTCCATCCCGCAATTTAAATATTTTTGCCTTTAAATCCCGTTTCGGGGAGGCATTGTTATAAATATATTCTACCAGCTTATTTCTTAGGAGCTGCTGCAGTTGCTGCAATACCCAATTTGGTTTTTACTGCTGCAGTGATGTCTTCACCACCATCCCAATATATTAAAGCCTGGTTTGCGGTATCAAATACATATGCAAAGCCTTTTTCTTTAGATACTGCTTTAATGGCATTATCAGCTTTCACCTGAATAGGGTTAAACAATTCCTGGTTTTTAGCTTCCAACTCCTGCTGGGCTTTGGTTCTAGCTTCAGTAATGCGTTTTTCAAGATCCTGGAGCTCGGCACCCATTGTTTGCAATTCTTTCCCTACGGCTTCTTTATTGGCCTCGCTCATTGTTTTTTCTTTATCCTGAGCTGCTTTTAGCTTAGTCTGGTATTCAGAAATCATTTTTTCAATCTCTGCTTGCTTTCCTTTTTGAAGTGTTTCCAATGTCGCACGTGCTGTTTTAACCTCCGGCATTGCTTCAATAATGTTCGCGGAGTTTAAGTGTGCGAGTTTTTGTTGTGCATTTGCAATGTTAGCAGTAAACAATAAGCCCGCTGCTACAAAAAATGCGCTAATTAACTTTCTCATTCTATTTGTCTTAATAATTGTTTCTAATTTATGTTTATATAGTTATTTAATCGTCGAATCCGGCTTATATCCGAGCTTTCGGATCACATCGTTGCTTACATCATAGCTACTACTAGCATAGATCATCATTGTGGCCTCGCTGCTTTTATCGAAAATAAAGTCCAGGAGTTTGGCCTTGGCAATCTCAGCTACTGCCTTTGTTACACTGTTTTGGATGGGGCTTAACAACTTAGCCCTGGTCTGAAATAAGTCACCTTCAGGACCGAATATTTTACGCTGAAATTCCTTTGCCTGCTTTTCCTTTTCTATAATATCATTCTCCCTTCTTTTGCGCATATCCTCTGTCAGCAATACCTGATCTGCCTGATAGGCTTTATACATTTTATCAATTTCGACAAAATTATTGTCGACCTGTTTCTGCCATTGCTGCGACAAAACGTTCAACTGATTTAATGATGATTTATAATCAGGCAGATGCTGCAGAATATATTCTGTATCCACATATGCAAACTTTTGCGCAAATGCACCAAAGCTTATGAAAAGCAAGATGCAAATTAAAAAATACTTTTTCATGGGTGTGTGAGTTTTTTTTCCGTATTAATTATCGTTTCAATTTCTTCAGTTACCTTCCATGGTTTAACGCTTTCAAATTAAGATAGGTTTGCCTGGCTTTACCCGACAAACCTATCCTGATTTAATCATGCGTTTTAATTAAATCCTCCAAGCTGTTGGGCTATACTAAAGTGGAATTGTCCTTTATTGGCATCAGGAGATCCGGGGATCTTATCAAATCCATAACCCCAGTCGATTCCCAATAATCCAAATATCGGTAAAAATATTTTTGCACCAAAGCCGGCTGACCGTCTAACATTAAACGGATTAAAATCCGAAAACTTATTCCAGGTATTGCCACCTTCAGCAAAAGCTACTAAAAATGCAGTGGCCTGCTGACTGGCAATTACAGGATATCTCAATTCCATTACATATTTGGTAAAGATCGGACTACCCGATTGCTGCGCAATATTAGGATCAGATCCTACCGGAATTACAGAGTTATTGGCATATCCACGCATAGCGATCAGCTCCGATCCCTGAAGGAAGTCAAAACCCTGCATACCGTCACCACCAAGTTTAAACCTTTCGAAAGCAGACTGACCTACAGCACTGTTGTATGAACCAAGGAAACCAAACTGTGCCTGTGCTTTAACCACAAACTTTCCGGCAAGCCTCTGGAACCATTGCGACTCAAATTTCCATTTATGGTATTCTGTAAATTTATAACGCTGTTTATCAGATGCCGTTTCATAATTTACATTGTTCAGCAATGAATAAGGAGGGGTTGCTTGAATCGTAAATTTAAAGAATGAACCCCCGGTTGGGAATATCGGGGAATCCCGTGAATCCCTGCTCAGTTCCTGGGTTAAGTTGAAGTTGTATGAGGTACCTGTACTAAATAAAAACCCACCGTAATTATTCAGGATATACTGTTGTGCATTAATGGAATGGGTTAACTGGAAATAGTTATCCGGAAAGTTCAATCTTCTTCCTAAACTAACGGTAACCCCATTTAACCGAATTTTTGAATACTGGCTGCTTGACGGATCAATCGTACCGTAATAGCTTCTACCCCCGTTAGATTGTAACGAAGTAAAAGCACTGATCCCAAAGCTGATCGGCTTTTTACCACCTAACCATGGCTCAGAGAAAGAAAAGCTGTAAGACTGGTAATATTTTCCATTTGTTTGTCCCCGTAAGCTTAACTTTTGCCCGTCTCCTTTTGGCAAAGGTTTATAGGCACTTAAGTTAAACAGATTTCTTAACGAGAAGTTGTTAAATGTTAAGCCCAGTGTACCAATGATGTTACCACCCCCAAAGCCGCCTGAAAGTTCGATCTGGTCAGAAGGTTTCTCTTCTACATGATATTCAATATCTACTGTACCATCTGCTGGATTTGGTTTTGGAATAGGATTAGTTTTCGACTCGTCAAAATTACCGAGCTGGCCGATCTCGCGAACACTTCGGATCAGCAGGTCTTTTGAAAACTTCTCTCCTGGTTTTGTACGGATATCACGTAATACCACACGGTCGTTCGTGATCGTGTTTCCTACTACTGTAATTCGGTTATTGGTATACTGAGGACCTTCATAAATCCTCATCTCCATTTCAACGGTATCACTGTAAATCCTGGTCTGAACCGGATCCACATTAAAAGTTAAATAGCCATCATTAAGATAAATACTGGATACGTCATCGCCATTAGCGCTTCCTCTTAATTTTTTCTCGAGCTTCTCTTCACTAAATACCTCCCCTTTTTCAATGCCCAATGCCCTTTGTAAATAATCAGTAGTATATTTTGCGTTTCCTACCCAGGTGATGTTACCGAAATAATATTTAGGCCCTTCAAATAGATCAATTTTAATGCCCACTGCCTTATCGCTGTACTGATAAATGCTGTCCTTTAAAATTACCGCATCACGGTAACCTTTTTCCTGCATCTTGGCAATCAGCTTTACTTTGTCTTCCTCGTATTTCTCCTTATTAAACTTTCCTGATCCAAACACTTTATAGAATGCCTGTTGTTTTGTTTTCTTGAGATACTTACGAAGTTTAGCCGAAGAGAATTCTTTATTTCCGGTAAAATTCACTTCATGAACCTTGACCTTTCTGCCCTTATCGACAAGTACCTGCAATATGACACTGTTCTCCTGGCTCGGATCCGGCTTAGTTTTGTATTCAACATTGGTAAAGAAATATCCCTTTTCCAATAAATATTTTTTAATTGTAGCCGTGGTACTGCTATATAAGTTATCATTGATAATGGCCTTACCCGGCTTTTCACTAAGCTTTTCAAGGATATCTGTTTTCTGCGATTTACTGACCCCTGTAAACTCAAAAGAAGCTAAACGCGGGCGCTCTACGACTTCAATATCAAAATATACCGTATCCTCAACTAGCTTAACGATGTCCAGCTGAATATCATCAAATAAGCCTTGTGCCCAAAGATTTTTAATTGCATTTGCAGTTGCCTCGCCCGGTAGCAATATTCTTTCCCCCTTAATCAATTTTGATAGGGTGATGATCACCTCTTTATCCAGATATTTGGTCCCGGTTAAAGTAGTGCCCCCAATGATATACTCTCTGGGATTGAAATAATCCAGTTCTAATCCTTTGACTTTTAAAGTAGGAGTTGCAGGATTGGACTGAGGACGGGTAATCTGTGCCACTGTTGGGAGACCAATCAATAACAATAATATAAGTTGGTATATTCTTTTCATTTACAATCTAAAAATCGATGCTAAGTTAATTTAAACACATGTTAAAAAGTGTTAAAAGTAAAATTAGTTAAGTTGTTCACTAATTTTACCAAAGCGGCGTTCGCGTTTCTGGTAGTCTACAATGGCTTCAAAAAGGTCTTCCTGTCTAAAGTCAGGCCACAAGGTATCGGTAAAATACAATTCTGTGTAGGCCATTTGCCACAGCAGAAAATTACTAACCCTGTGTTCGCCACTGGTTCTGATCATCAATTCCGGATCGGGCATATTTATCGTGGTCAACTG
>CAMLDJ010000370.1 GCA_946478755.1 uncultured Pedobacter sp.
CCTGTTCCGGCAAAAAGTTTAACGGGGTTAAATTGCAATGGCATGATTAAAGCTGTATCAATGCTGGTTAAAAAAAATCGGATTGTGAATAAACCCCACAATCCGAATATGTTTTGTTGCCCGACCAGGATTCGAACCTAGACAAACGGTACCAAAAACCGTTGTACTACCTTTATACTATCGGGCAATCTTCCACCAAAGGTTCCTTTGAAATGGAATGCAAATGTACGCACATTTTTCACTTTTGCAAATCCAAACAAAAAAAAAAACAAAATATTTAACCCCGGCAAATCTACATTCAATGAAACTTTCAGTAACTTAAGCAATTACACCACTTGGACAAAAAAAAGAAATTCCAGGCAAAACCGGTAGTTATAATGAACATGCCCATTAGGGATTAATCATGGCGGCTACTCACTTCATAATTGCGCTTCACACTTCCGGTTCTTAACACCTGCCAAACTTCCTGTCCGCTCAAAATTACTGCTCCACATAGCTCAAAATGGATAGCGGGCGATCAAAATAACCAGCTGATCTATGGATTTGATAAAGGCTTTCCGACTTCGAAAAGCCAGATTCCCATAGCAACAACCTTAAAATATGTTAAACTCCGCTTTACATTGCGCTATTATCAATCTTATTCTTTATTTTCGGCTGCATTTTAATCGCCTCATTATAACATATTAACTATTCAATAAAGAAATGAATTACTCAAAAATCAATAATCTTACCGGTTGGCTTTGCTTTCTTATTGCTACTGTAACTTATATTTTAACTTTAGAACCATCCGTAAGTTTTTGGGATTGTGGCGAGTTCATTGCTTCCGCTTTTAAAATGCAGGTCGTACACCAACCAGGTGCTCCCCTGTTTCTGATGATCCAGCGTTTCTTTTCGCTTTTTGCCTTCGGCGATACCGAAAAAATCGCCTATTTCATGAACCTGGGATCGGCCATTGCCAGCGCCGCGACCATATTGTTTTTATTCTGGACCATCACCGCCCTGGCTAAAAAAGTGCTGATCAAGGAAAACGAAGAGGTTTCCAAAGTAAATCTGATTGCCATTATGGGTGCAGGTGCAGTTGGTGCGCTGGCTTATACTTTTTCTGATAGTTTCTGGTTCTCTGCAGTTGAATCGGAAGTATATGCGTTATCCTCTTTATTTACCGCCATCGTTTTCTGGGGAATTTTAAAATGGGAAGCAAAAGCCAATGAACCGGACGCCGACAGGTGGTTACTTTTTATTGCTTATATCATGGGACTGTCGATTGGTATTCACTTGTTAAACTTATTAACCATCCCTGCCATCGCTTTTGTCTATTATTTCAGAAAGACCCCAAAACCCAGCACCTCCGGAATTGTTAAAACCGGGGCAATCGGTGTCCTCATCCTTGCAGTGATCCAATATGGAATTATCCAATATCTGGTTTCATTCGGCGCATATTTCGATTTATTCTTTGTAAATACACTAGGAATGGGCTTTGGTTCAGGAGTTATTTTCTTTGCCATCTTATTAATCGCAGGTCTGATATGGGGCATCCGTTATTCCATAAAACACCAAAAAAAGGTACTTAATCTTGCGTTGCTGTCAACAGTACTCATCATATTTGGCTATTGTTCATTTGCGATGATTATCATCCGGGCCAAAGCGAATCCAAATCTGAACAACAGTGACCCGGAAAATGCTTTTTCTTTCCTGAGCTATCTGAACAGGGAACAGTATGGCGACCGGCCGCTATTATTTGGCCCAAACTATAACTCACAAAAAGTCAACCTGACCCAAGGCAAAACCCTCTACAGAAAAGGAGAAGAAAAATACGAAGTTGCAGGTAAAAAGACTGATTATGAATACGACAGAACTACACCTTTTCCAAGGATGTATAGCGATGACCAGCGACACATTGAATATTATAAGGACATCATGGGATTCGACGACGGTCATTTCCCAAGCCTGTTTGACAACATAGGCTTTCTGTTCAGGTATCAGGTA
Organism: uncultured Pedobacter sp.; assembly: GCA_946478755.1. Next base: position 1,987 of record CAMLDJ010000370.1, read on the forward strand.
GGACAGATGTACATGCGCTACTTTATGTGGAACTTTGTAGGCCGGCAGAATGACGATCAGGGACAGGGCAGCTTATATGAAGGGCAGTGGCTAAGCGGTATCAAGCCGGTTGATGCCATTATGCTTGGCGACCAGAAGAATCTTCCTCCCTCAATTACCGACAGCAATGCCTACAACCGTTTCTTCTTTCTTCCACTTATCCTTGGTTTACTGGGCGCTATATGGCATTTCAAACGGAATCAGAAGGATGCCGGTATTGTAGCCTTATTGTTTTTCTTTACTGGCCTCGCCATTGTGCTTTACCTGAATCAAAAACCTATGGAACCCCGTGAAAGGGATTATGCCTATGCAGGTTCCTTTTACGCATTTGCTATATGGATAGGCCTGGGCGTATTGGCTATCCGCGAGTGGCTATTTAAAAAGATAAATCCCGCAACTGGCGCTATACTGGCCACCGTAACGGGCTTATTTGCAGCACCGGTTATTATGGCTTCACAGGGATGGGACGACCATGATCGCTCAACCAAAATGGTAGCACATGATATTGCGGTCGATTACCTCCAATCCTGTGCGCCAAACGCCATTCTTTTCACCTATGGCGACAACGATACCTATCCATTATGGTATGCTCAGGAAGTAGAGAACATCAGACCGGACATCAAACTTGTTAATCTAAGTTTGTTTGATACCGACTGGTATATCAATGGCCTGAAACGTGTAACCAACGAATCAGCCCCCTTGCCAATCTCCATGAAACCATCTCAATATGTACAAGGTGTCAGGGATGTCATGTATTACCAGGATTATAAGGTTGCCGGATCTGTAGAATTAAGCAACATCGTTGCCATCCTATTATCAGAAAATCCAGAAGATAAACTGCCTTTACAGGATGGAAGCAGAGAGAATTTTATCCCTACCAAGAATTTTAAGCTTACCGTAAACAAAGCGGATGTAATTAAAAACGGAGTGGTAAGCGCCGCAGACTCCAGTAAAATTACTCCAGCTTTGGAATGGAACTTCAATAAAAACTATGTCACCAAAGGCACACTGGCATTCTTTGATCTCCTGGTACATAACAACTGGAAAAGACCAATCTATTTTGCCAGTACTGTACCTTCTGATCAATATAACGGTTTAGATAATTATCTATATAATGAAGGCCTGGCTTTACGTCTCCTTCCTTTAAAAGCAGATACTTCAGCGAATAAACCCGAGCTGATCAATACACCTGTTCTCTATAAAAACCTGATGAATAAGTTTGTTTGGGGCAATATCAAAAATGCAAGATACCTGGATACCCAATCAGCGGATGACATATCAATCTTTACCAACGTATTTAACAATACCATTTCCGGTTTAATCAGGGACGGCAAAAATGAAGACGCCAAAAAAGTTGTAAACCGCTATTTCGAAGTAATGCCTGAGCGTTTCTATGGCATGCGTTCGATGATGGGCGCATACTTTATGGCAGAGAATCTTTATCTGCTGGGTGATGTTAAAAGAGCTAATGCTTTAATAGAAAGATCCGCAGCATATATTCAAAAGGAACTTACCTATCTGGCCGATGTTTCTGAAAGCAAAGGTAAATTCGTTGGTGGGCAGAATGTTCAGTTGGGACTATCATTCCTCGGCCAAATGTCTAAGACTACAGCCCAGCATCAGCAAACAAAGCTGAGCGAAAGCTTAAGTCACCAGTTTCAGGCCCTGGAAGGAAGGTTTTCGGCGTATTTTTCAGCTCAATAAAGGGAAAACGAATGTTCTGTTCGCCGGCTGCATTAGCTTGCCCTGAAGAAGGGCAAACAACGCTATGCCGGTTCACAGAACATTCGTTTTCTGGTCAACAACAAGTTTCTGCTAAAACAAGCAGGCCTGCAACTTAAGCTGCAGGCTTGCTCTGTTTATAACCTCACTCTGATGTTTTCATCTTCCTGCCACTCTTTCACTTAACACCTCGCCGACAGTTTTTCCTTCCCACCTCGGTATAGTTGGAGACAAAGCGCGCTCCTCTGGTCAGCAACAAATTCTGCTAAAACAAACAAGCCTGCAACTTAAGCTGCAGGCTTGTTCTGTTATAATCTGATTCTTTTGTTTTTCATCTTCCTGGCAACTAGCTCAAGGCCTCCTACTGCTTTACCTTTCCACCCAGCTATAGTTCAGTAGAAAGCGAGTGTCCTGTGAACCGGCATAGCGTTGTTTGCCCTTCTTCAAGGCAAGCTAATGCAGCCCAGAGCAGAATTCGAGCTTTACTTTTATTCGTTCACAACCCCCATCGCACAGAATTTATCAATCCTTGCAGCAATCATCTTCTCAGTATCCTCCGCTTTAAGTACTTTAAGGTCCGCTAAGATCTGAGCTTTCACTGTCTCTGCCATCAGCTCGGGATTCTGATGTGCACCTCCAAGTGGCTCCTTAATAATCCCATCAATAAGTTTGTTTTTAAACATATCGTCAGATGTCAGCTTTAAGCATTCCGCAGCACGCTCTTTGTAATCCCAGCTGCGCCATAAGATAGACGAACATGATTCCGGAGAGATTACCGAATACCACGTATGTTCAAGCATGTATACTTTATCACCTATGCCAATGCCAAGGGCACCGCCAGATGCGCCCTCACCTACTACAAGGCAAATGATAGGAACTTTTAACACAGACATTTCCAGCAAATTACGGGCAATGGCTTCTCCCTGTCCACGCTCTTCAGCTTCAAGTCCCGGATAAGCGCCCATGGTGTCAATAAAAGAAATAACCGGCTTATTGAATTTTTCCGCCAGGCGCATTAAACGAAGCGCCTTCCGGTAACCTTCCGGATTGGCCATACCGAAATTACGGTACTGTCTTTCCTTTGTATTTTTACCTTTCTGATGTCCGATGACCATTACCGTCTCACCTCCTATTGTCGCAAAGCCACCAACGATCGCCTTATCGTCCTTCACTGTCCTGTCCCCATGCATCTCAATAAAATCATCACAGATCATGCTGATGTAATCCAGGGTCTGGGGTCTTTCAGCATGGCGGGACATTTGAACCTTCTGCCAGCCCGTAAGGTGACTATATAGCGATTGCTGGGTTGCTCCAAGCTTTTCTTCAAGCTCTGTTAAGGTAGCAGACATATCTACTTTGGTTTTATCGGCAACTTGTTTAACCTTTTCAATTTGCTGTTCTAACTCAGCAATAGGCTTTTCGAAATCAAATGATGTTTTTATCTGTTCCATAATCGGGCTGTAAAAATAGACATTTTATTTTAAAAA
>CAMLDJ010000371.1 GCA_946478755.1 uncultured Pedobacter sp.
GACTACATCGGCTTTTAAGCCTACATAGTCTTGCTTCCATTAAAACGAAGATAATGGGGTGCCACCACAAAAGCAAATTATTTCACTAATTTTAACTTTCATTATTAGCCAATATTATGCAGGTAAATTTTTTAAAAGATCTAGATTCTTTCTTTAATCTGTAAAATCTGGGTAGTTATGTAATGTCACCTTGTAAATGGTCTTCTACTAGAATGCTGATCCTGAGCACCCGAAGGCGATAGTTATTAGGCTATAAAAATACCATCCAGTGATAGTGAAAATTACCTTCTCTGACAAGGCATAGCCTTCCTTGATATTTTTCTGTCAAGAAACATATCGAAGCAATGCAGCCTTGGAGGAGAACGGTTATTTTACACCCTTTAACTTATCCGCCAACACTTCAGAGATCTTGCGGTAGGATTCAAATGTCCAGCCAGCAACATGGGGCGTTAAGATTATTTTACCAGATGATTTAAGTTCATTAAACCAGTCCTGCGCACCTAAACCGGGAAACTTCTCTACTTCAAGCACATCCAGGCCGGCGCCGATTATTTTATTGTCTCGCAGTGCTGAAAGCACAGCTTTGGTACTGACCACTTCCCCACGTGCCGTATTGATGAAAAATATAGGTTTGCGGAAATGAAGCAGATATTCCTCATCCACCATCTGCCGGGTTTCTTTAGTCAGTGGAATATGCAAACTCAGCACGTCGCTATGCTTTACAATCTCCTCCATGCTGACCTCCCTGGCATAGGCGTCACTAAAACCTGTTTTATATTTATCATAGGCTATCACCTGAACACCAAAACCCGATAGCTTTTGAGCAAAACTCCGCCCCATAAATCCATAGCCGATAATACCAACGGTTTTACCCTTTAGTTCATATCCCCGGTTACCTTCCCTGTCCCAGGTCCCATTACGCACCTCTACATCTGCATTTCGAAAATTATTCATGAGGGCCAGCAGCATACCAATGGCATGTTCTCCTACGGCGTCCATATTTCCTTCAGGTGCATTTAGTAATGTTATCCCGCTCTCTTTGGCAAAAGATTCATCTATATTGTCGAGCCCAGCCCCTGCCCTGGCAATAAATTTAAGGTTTGGAGCAGCCTCCATCAGTTCCTTATCAATTAAAAACTTGGTACGTACGGCAATACCTTCATAATCTGCAATTACGGCCAGGGTTTCTGCCCGGGTAATTAATGGCTGGTCATGCACTTCATATCCCAACGCAGCCGCATTTTCCTTGAATACAGGATGTAGCTCGTCAACAATTAATATTTTTCCTTTCATGTGTACGAATGTGTATTTATTTCGAAAGCTGTGTGAGGTGCGAGGTGAGTTCAATAAAGTCTGCTACACTCAACTGCTCGGCCCGCTTGTCAAAAAATGGATGCGTGTCCATCTTATCTTTGGGAATCACACCTGAAAGTGCGTTCCTTAGGGTCTTTCTCCTTTGATTAAATCCGGCCTTTACGGTACGCCAGAATAATTTTTCATCACAGGGCAGTGTCTCCACATCGTTCCTGCTTAAACGGATGACTCCTGAATTCACTTTTGGCGGTGGATTAAAAGTCCCGGGTTTAACCGTAAATAAATATTCTATATCATAATAGGCCTGTATCAGTACACTGAGTATTCCATAATCCTTTGTTCCTGATTTCGAAGCGCATCGTTCTGCTACTTCCTTTTGGAACATGCCAACCATTTCTACCACATTTTGCCTGTTCTCCAATATTTTGAACAAGATCTGTGAGGAGATATTATACGGAAAATTACCTATGATGGCGAACTTATCCTTAAAGACATCCGAAAGATTAAGTGCCAGAAAATCACCATTTATTAACCTGTCTCCCAGTTGGGGATACTTTTGCTGCAAAAAATGATAGGATTCAACATCAATATCGATGAGGTAAGTTTCGATATCTTTACGTTGCAACAACAGATCAGACAATATACCCATCCCGGGACCAACTTCCAGCACCTGTTTATATTTATCTGTATGAATAAGGCCATTTACAATTTTTCCGGCAATATGTTTATCCGTTAAAAAATGTTGTCCTAAATGTTTTTTTGCCCTAACCAAACTCATATATTCTACCTTAAAAGGTGCAAAATAAGTAAAGTTTTGCTAGTATTGGGCTAACATTAAGGTGAAAATCTGTATTTTGCGCCAAATTTCTATTTAGGCATGAGCAATAAAATTAAAATCGGGATAAGCATTGGCGACATCAACGGGATTGGATTAGAAGTGATCTTAAAGACGTTATCACACAACAGCATACTTGATTACTGTATCCCTATTGTTTACGGACATACAAAAGTTGCTTCCTATCATAGAAAAGCTCTGGGATTAACAGATTTTGTATTTAATGTCATCAATGATCCCTCCGCAGCGAATCCTAAAAAAGCCAACCTGATTAACTGTTGGGAAGAAGATGTAAAAATTGATCTGGGCCTGTCAAACGAAATAGGTGGAAAATATGCGTTATTATCCCTTCAAAAAGCGACAGAAGCATTGATAAAAGGAGAAATTGACGCATTGGTTACTGCACCGATCAATAAACACAACATTCAGTCAGACACTTTTCAATTTCCAGGTCATACAGAATATCTGCAGGAACAAAGCAACAGTGCTGATGTTTTGATGTTTATGATTAGCGAAGACATTCGCGTGGGCGTTGTAACAGGTCACATACCCGTTAAAGATATTGCAGTCAGCGTCACGAGAGAAAAAATTGTGAAGAAACTGCTATTGATGAATGAGAGCCTGAAGAAGGATTTCTGGATTGAAAAACCAAAAATCGCAGTATTGGGATTAAACCCGCATGCGAGCGACAACGGTTTATTGGGCAAGGAGGAAGAAAATGTGATCATCCCGGCCATTCAGGAAGCCTTTGATAAAGGGGTGATCTGTTTTGGACCATACCCTGCTGATGGCTTCTTTGGAAACGGAAGTCACAAACAGTTTGATGCGGTATTGGCGATGTATCATGACCAGGGGCTGATCCCTTTCAAGACCATTGCATTTGGCACGGGCGTAAACTTCTCAGCCGGTTTAAAAATTGTACGTACTTCGCCTGATCATGGTACCGGATACGATATTGCGGGAAAAAACCTTGCAGATCCCTCCTCATTTATGGAAGCCGTTTTTGCAGCCATACATATTGTAAAGAACAGAACGGAGCAGGACGCATTATTGAGCAACCAGCTACGGAGCGGCGGAAAAATCATTGAAACTGCTGCCGATATGAAAGATGACGCGAATTAAAAAATATTTGCAAGCATTAAAAATAATCTCTACATTTGCGGGCTAAAATTTTGTTACAATTGAAACCATTAAAACAATTTTCAATCCCTTTTACCGGCTTAAAAATTGGCAAACATCAGTTTGATTTTGAGATCGATAACAGCTTTTTTGATGCTTTTAAATACTCTTTGGTAAAAAAGGGAAATTTAAAGGCAGAAGTTGAGCTTGACAAACAGGAAACGATGCTGATACTGCATTTCCACATAGAGGGAAGTATAGTATTAGATTGCGACAAGTGTTTAGCTGATTTTGAGGCGCCAGTAACCATACAGGAAAGGCAAATTGTAAAATTTACTGAGGATGAACTGGAAAGTGACGACCTGGAGATCATTGTACTAAGTAAAAAAGAAAGCGAAATTGATGTTTCCGAACTGATTTACGAATTTATCACAGTATCGGTCCCATATATTAAGATCTGTGAAGAAAATGGCAATGGTCAGCAATGCGACCAGGAAATGATTGCAAGACTGGAAAGTTTAGCAGTAGGATCAAAACAGGAAGAAGAAGAACAAAATGATGACCCAAGGTGGGCAGCATTAAAGAAATTAAAATAATAATTAAACAAATCAACAATGGCACATCCAAAACGTAAGGTTTCTAAGAGCAGAAGAGATAAGAGAAGAACTCACTACAAAGCAGAAGCTCCTTCTTTAGCTACTTGTCAGACAACAGGTGCGATACACATTCCTCATCGCGCTTATAACGTTGATGGTAACTTATACTACAACGGTAAATTGGTTATTGAAAACACTTCAATAGGTTAATTTTCTTGAAAAATAGTTTGTGTTTTAACTGCACTAAAGTTTAACTTAGGGCTTTAAAAAACGGCAATTTTGCCTGATACACAAACTGATTTTACTATGAGAATAGGTCTCGATATAATGGGCGGAGACTATGCTCCTAAAGCAAACGTTTTGGGAGCAATAGCAGCTCATCCCTTGTTATCTCCGGATGAGCAAATTGTGCTTATTGGAGATACCCAGCAAATTAAGCCCATCCTATCTGAACACGGATTTAATCCGGACAACTTTGAATATGTTCATACCGAAGAAGTGATCGGTATGGGCGAACATCCCACTAAGGCTATTGTTCAAAAGCCTAATTCCAGTATATCTATTGGCTTCAGTTTACTTAAAGAAGGTAAACTTGATTCGTTTGCAAGTGCAGGCAATTCTGGTGCAATGCTCGTTGGCGCCGTATTCAGCGTAAAAACCATTCCAGGTATCATCAGGCCCTGCTTGTCTACTTTTCTGCCGAAATTAAGCGGCGGCATTGGGTTAATGGTCGACGTTGGCGCAAATGCCGACTGCAAGCCAGACACCTTATTGCAGTTTGGTATATTAGGAAGTCTGTACGCCGAGAATGTGATGAACATACAGGCGCCAAAAGTAGCCCTGATGAATATCGGCGAAGAAGATGAAAAAGGCAATATGCTTAGTCTTGCTACTTTTCCATTGATGAAAGATACCAAGCTATTCAACTTTGTGGGTAATGTGGAAGGTCGGGATTTATTTAACGATAAAGCTGATGTGATTGTATGCGATGGGTTTACAGGGAATGTAATGCTTAAACTTGCTGAATCTTTTTATGTACTGACCTTGAAAAGAGGGTTAAAAGATGAATTTTTTGACCGCTTTAATTATGAGAATTATGGTGGCAGCCCGGTTTTAGGGGTTAACGCACCCGTGATCATTGGCCATGGAATTTCCAGCCCATTAGCGGTTAAAAACATGATCCTGCAGTCGAGAGACATGATTACAACCGGCTTGGTTGGAAAAATACAAGCCGCATTTAAATAATTTAGATAAAATGAGTAAAATTCACGCTGCGATTACAGCTGTTCATGGTTATGTGCCTGAGTACGTGATGACCAACAAAGAGCTTGAATCAATTGTAGACACTACTGACG
>CAMLDJ010000372.1 GCA_946478755.1 uncultured Pedobacter sp.
TCATCCCGACTGTTCCTGTTGTTGTTTTTTATCATGATACGCTTTTATCCGCATATTTTATGCGGATGCAAATTTAGGTAAAAAATTGGGGAAACTAACTATTACGCTGATAAACTGTTCATTGAGCTTGCCGCAGATGACAGCGAAAAAGGGAACACCCGACGCTGTCCATTCCTGAATTGACTTGACCAATTTTAGAGAAACTCTTAAAGTTAGTTAAGTTATGGAAAAGCCAATTAAAGGATCGAAAGGTGGTCGGTTAACCATCTACGAAAACAGTTTTAAAATTCCTGTAGCCCGTGATTAATCTGTCCGTTCCTGAAAGGACTTGATAAGTTAAGGGTAAGTTAAGGATAACTAAGGGATGAGTTGCGGATTGCTTTACCCTTGGGTTAGGGTTGCGCTAGGGTTGCTTTACCCTAGTGGTAAACCAAGGGTAAAGCAAAGGTAGCGTAAGGGTAAAGAAAGGCTAAGGCAACCCTTTACTTACCCGCTACTTATTCGCTACTTATCCCTTAGTTATTGCCTTGCCTCCTCAACCGGAATACGCAAACATTCGGTCTGATTCAGGTTTCGTTTTACCTTTTTTTGGCATTTTTATAATCTTGCTTTAAAGCTATTTAAACGTCGTTTTTCGCAGGTTTATTTGTAAATAGTTGATAATTAGATGGATATGTTGTATGTTTGCAGGCGTTTTAAAATTGTTAACCAAAAAAAGGAGGAAAATGATAAAGAAACACATAATAACATGTACGGTAATAATAGCATTACTGGTTATGGCAAAAGTGTTTGCTTACAACATGCCCCAAGCAGCGAAAAGTATTTCAAAAGAAGAAGAATTAACGAGTACAAATACACTCACAAAAAACATCACTAAGCCATTGTCTCTTATGGCTCAGTTGAATTTTGCAGAAGAGGCCTTACCCATTGGTGACGTAAAGGTGGAGCGGAAAATGAAAAAGACACTTGCTGCACATTACTTCAGTAATTTACACACCAATAAGCTGCATAAAAAAGCAGCAGAATGGTTCCCGGTGATCGAACCGATCCTTGCCGCATACGGTATTCCTGAAGATTTTAAATATGTTCCCCTGGTAGAATCAGGCTTAAATAGTGGCGTGTCTGCTAAAGGTGCCGCCGGTTTCTGGCAATTTATGCCTGGAACTGCACGTATGTATGGTCTGAAGGTCAACGCCAAGGTGGATGAGCGTAAAAACTTACGTAAATCTACCATTGCAGCAGCCCGGTATATCAAAGAGCTCTACGGTATTTTCGACAGCTGGACTCTGGTCGCAGCCGCCTATAACGTTGGAGACAATCATATGAAACGGCAGATTAACAGACAAAATCAGGATAATTATTTCAAAATGAAGCTAAACCGGGAAACAGCTGGTTATGTTTACAAATTGATCTCTATGAAGCAGATTGTCGAAGATCCTGTACGTTATGGTTACAGAGCGCCAAGGGAACTGCTTGCATACAATGCTGAAAAGGCTGAGGAAAAAGCCTCAGAATAAAAATAAGATAAATACTCGCAAAATTGGGAAAGCCGTTCAGTTTATATTGGACGGCTTTTTGTTTTGTAAGAAAATTATTATTTTACCCGCTTATGGTATTGTTGAAACTGCGTATAATTGAAATGACCTTTTGCCCGGGAGAAACGCTGACGATCAGCTTTGAGCCCTTAGATGGAAAAAAACTCCAATACCTTGCCGGTCAGTTCCTGACCCTGGTGTTTAATGTGTCCGGAAAAGAAAGGAGGAGATCTTATTCCCTTTGCAGTTCGCCTGATGTGGATGAACCCGTCTCCATTGCCATAAAACGGGTTGATAATGGGGAAATATCCCGGTTGCTGCATCATAAAACCGCTGTCGGAGATATACTGACCGCAGTTGAGCCCAATGGGAGGTTCAGTTATGAGCCGGTTACGGAACTTAAAAGAACCGTATTCTTGTTTGCTGCAGGCGTAGGCATAACACCATTGTTCTCTATCCTCAAGACAGCGCTGGTCCGCGAACGGCATACCCGCATCATTTTGGTCTACAGCAACCGTTCAGCTGCCCAGACTCTCTTTTATGAAGAGTTGAATAAATGGCAGCAGCAATATCCAGACAGGTTTAAGATCGTTTATGTATTTAGCCAGTCACAAAACCTGTTAATGGCCCGCTTAAATGGCCCCTTGATCGAAAAATTGGTCAGCGAAAACCTGGAGTTCGATAAGAAGGATACCCTGCTGTATACCTGCGGACCTTTCGATTATATGGACGTATGCCGCATCACCCTGCTCAACCTGGGTTTTGATCAGGATCAGATTAAACGTGAAACTTTTGTCTTGCCCGAAGATGAGGTAGATGAGGATGACGCAACAGAAAAGCGGGTAAAACATACCAATACTTATACCGTGGTCTTAAATTTTAAGAACAATGTTTACCATCTGGCTGTTCCGTATAACAAAACCATACTTGACGCGGCTTTGGATAACAACATCAACCTGCCTTATAGCTGTCGCGCCGGAATATGCAGTACCTGTACAGCCAGCTGCATTAAAGGTGGCGTTGAAATGGACTATAATCAGGTGCTGATGGACGATGAAATTGCAGCGGGCAGGGTGTTGGTTTGTACAGGGCACCCTACTGAAGATGGGACTACATTAGTCTGGTAGGCAGTAACAGTACCGATCATGATATTAAAGTAATTTTTAGTTTTGCACCATTGTTTTGATAAAATTTTTAGCAATTTTGTACGGTAGAGAATTGTAATCTTAAACTATTAGATTCAGTATCCTTTTTTTATATATATGAGCAAAAATACTGTTGACCTGGGTGAGCAAAAAGAGGTAGAAGTGTACGGTGCCCGGGTGCATAACCTTAAAAATATTGATGTCTCCTTTCCAAGGAATAAACTCGTCGTCATCACCGGCTTAAGTGGGAGTGGTAAATCTTCTTTAGCTTTTGACACCATTTACGCCGAGGGCCAGCGAAGATATATGGAAACATTCAGCGCGTATTCACGCCAGTTTATGGGTGGGATGGAAAGACCTGACGTGGATAAAGTATCCGGTTTAAGTCCGGTTATTGCCATAGAGCAAAAGACAACCAGTAAGAACCCCAGGTCAACTGTAGGGACCATCACCGAGATCTATGATTTTATGCGCCTCTTATATGCGCGTACAGCGGATGCTTTCTCCTATAATACCGGAGAGAAAATGGAGCGGATGAGCGAAGACCAGATCCTGGAAAACATTTTTAACAAGTTTGGGAACCTGCCTGTAAATATTCTTGCTCCCGTGGTAAAAGGCCGGAAGGGACATTACAGAGAACTGTTTGAACAGATTCGCAAACAGGGTTACGTAAAGGTGCGTATTGATGGCGATATTCAGGACATTACGCCTAAAATGCAGGTCGACCGCTACAAGATCCATGATATAGAGATTGTGGTAGACCGTCTCATCATCGACCGCAAAGATGTAAAGCGGTTACAGGACTCCCTGCAAACGGCCATGCGTTTAGGCAAAGGGATCATTAAGATCAGCGACAAGGAAAACAATGTTTCTCACTTTAGCCGCTTTCTAATGTGCCCTACGACAGGGATCTCCTATGATGAGCCGCAGCCAAATAGTTTCTCTTTCAATTCTCCGTACGGGGCCTGCGAAAATTGTGATGGTCTGGGTTATATTTTTGTGGTTGACAAGGAATCGGTGATGCCCAACACCAAGCTGAGCATCATGAACGGCGGCCTTGCTCCGCTTGGAGAATACCGCGACATATGGATGTTCCAGGTGTTGAAGGCACTGGCCAAAAAGTATAATTTCTCTTTGTCGACCCCGATCGAAAAGCTGGGTGATGACCTCATCAATATCATTTTAAACGGTTCTCATGAGCTGCTTTCGGTAGCAGTAGAGTACAATAAATGGAACGTGCAAAACTATCAGATCACGTTTGATGGCATTATCAAGCTGCTGGAAGAACAACAGGAGCGTAAGGGTGAGGCTGCGGTCGATGACATGGAAGCTTTTCGTAAATTGAGAACCTGTCCGGTTTGTAATGGTGCACGTTTAAAAAAAGAAAGCCTGCATTTTAAAATAGATGGCAGAAATATTTTTGAACTGGCAGAAATGGACATCAACAGTGTTAAAGGCTGGTATGAAGGACTCGAAAGCAGGCTTAGCGAAAGGCAGAACACCATAGCCAAAGAAATTTTAAAGGAAATCAGATCGAGACTTGGCTTTCTAAGTGATGTAGGCTTGAACTATTTGTCGCTCGACCGCACTGCACGTACGCTTTCGGGCGGTGAGGCACAGAGGATCAGGCTGGCTACTCAGATCGGATCACAGCTGATGAACGTGATGTACATTCTGGATGAACCCAGTATAGGGCTTCATCAGCGTGATAACGAGCGTTTAATAGGTGCATTAAAGAACCTCAGAGACCTCGGGAATACGGTCTTAGTGGTAGAGCACGATAAGGACATGATCCTGGAAGCTGACCATGTGATTGATGTTGGTCCGGCTGCAGGTGTTCATGGCGGACAGATCGTAGCACAGGGCAGCCCAGAGGAATTCCTGAAATCAGACACACTCACCACTGCCTATTTAAATGGTAAGAAAGGCATAGAAGTGCCTAAGAAGCGGAGAAAGGGGACAGGACATAAGCTTTCCATCATCAAGGCAAGCGGTCACAATTTAAAAGATGTTTCTGTTGATTTTCCGCTGGGTAAATTCATTACCGTAACGGGGGTGTCAGGTAGCGGAAAATCGAGTTTAATTACCGAAACATTGTACCCGATACTCAACCATCACTTTTTTAGGGCTAAGAAACATCCTTTGCCATATGAGAAGATCAATGGTCTGAAAGAAATAGATAAAGTAATAGAAATTGACCAGGCGCCTATTGGCCGTACGCCACGTTCAAACCCCTCTACCTACACCGGTGTTTTCTCTGACATCAGGAATTTGTATGTGCAGTTACCGGAGGCCAAGATACGGGGCTATAAGCCAGGCCGCTTTTCTTTCAATGTAAAGGGAGGCCGTTGTGAAACCTGTCAGGGTGGCGGAATGAAGGTAATTGAAATGAATTTCCTGCCGGATGTTCAGGTGCCTTGCGAAGAATGTCAGGGAAAGAGATACAACCGGGCCGGATGGGCCAGACGGTCTGCGACGCGGTGGAGGGCGCCGACGACA
>CAMLDJ010000373.1 GCA_946478755.1 uncultured Pedobacter sp.
ACCGATCAACCTTTCCCTGGATTGGATCCCTGCATTACAATTAACTCCAGACACTGGTTTCTGGGGTGGCGATATAGGTTTAGGTCTACGCTTCACTTTCTAAGCAACAAAAAAATAAATAATCGAAAAGGCGGCTGGTTGTAAAAAACCAGCCGCCTTTTGTATATCTATTGAACTCAGCTACAATAACCTGTTAACGCACTCCGCTATATCTAGTAAACCCGGTTACACTAAGCAACAATAACCTGTTAACGCGCCCTGCTACATCTGGTAAACCCGATTCCACCTGGCAACAAGAACCTGTTAACCCGCCTTGCTTAACCGTAAAAAATGCCTTCTGTGAACAGACCTAGGCGCTGTTGCCCTTCAGCAACAGATGCCAGACTGTGAACAGAATGGCTTTTTTTAAAACCAACCCCGACGAACCTTTTTTTGCAATTCATTGGCCTGCTCATCGATCTCCCCTACCAGCTTGATATTTGGATTGTTCTTAAGTTTCACCTTAATGTCCTTAAGCATCCCATCTCTTGCAACCTGAATGACCACAACATCTCCTACATTTTTACCGGTAACAGCTGGCATGTGTTCAACCTTATCGTCTATAGGAATTCCATCTATACTGATCAGTTCATCGTTTGCACTTAAGCCATCAACCCAGGCAGCAGAATTACGCAGGACTGCGGAGATAAACATCCTCCCCTCTATCTTTTTAGAAGTCACCCCTAAATAAGGATTGCTTTTGCCTTCATTTTCGTTGGTTACCTTCACACCCACATAATCGAAGTACTTCTTATACTCCGGCAGGTGTGTACCATTTACATATTTTGCCCAGAAATCAGTAAAATCCTGCCCGCTGATCTTTTCAACCATCGCCTTAAATTCTGCATCGGTATAACCTCTTTTCTGTGCTTTATTCTGCAGGTACATCGCCTTCATCACATCATCAAGGCTTTTAGCACCTTTGGTTGCCTCTGAAATTGCGATGTCCATTAGTATGCCCACTACTTCGCCTTTGGCATAGTAAGAAATGGTGGTATTATTTGAGTTTTCATTTGGCCTGTACAACTTGATCCAGGCATCGAAACTGGCTTCAGCCACTGATTGCACCCTGGCACCGGGAACATTGGAGACATTGCTTACAGTCGTAACCAGCTGATCAACAAACTCTTTCTCTGTGATGAAACCAGCACGTAGCATTAGCTTGTTTTCATAATAAGCAGTAAATCCTTCAGCCACCCAGAGGTTGGTTGTATAGTTCTCATTGTCGTAATCAAATGGACCGAGGGCTACCGGTCGCATTCTTTTCACGTTCCAAAGATGGTAATACTCATGTGCTACCAGGTTCAAAAATCCTTTATAACCCTCTTCGGTACCGTAGGCATCCCGGCTGGCACCTAATACAGTAGAATTCAGGTGTTCTAAACCTCCGCCACCGGCAAAGAAATTATGTACAATGAAGGTATAATGCTTATTGGGATTTTCACCATAAATTGCAGTCCCTTGTTCTACAAGTTTAGCCATGTCAACTTTTAGCCTTTCTTTATCGTAGTTACCGCCTCCATACATCGCTACCTGATGTGGTACGCCTGAAGCGGTAAATTCGAAAGTATCCTGATTCCCCACTTCAATAGGGCTGTCGAACAGGATATCAAAATCACTGGCGGCGTAAGTAAATTCTTTACCCGCAACCGGCTCGAGCCCCGTCGACACCTTGCTCCAGCCTTTATAGGGGATGATCTTTACCGTGCTTGGCGTTTTCAACAACCCCTCAGGATACATAAATATACCTGTGCTCGACAGGAAGGCATGAGTCTCATCGATAAATGATGTGCGTACCGAAACTTCAAAAGCATACACCCTGTATTTGAGCTTAATCGTCTTTGCTTTTGCAGAATAGATCCTCCAGGCATTTTTTCTCACTTTCTCATGCCGTAATGCTTTACCATTCGATGTGGCAGCAAAGCCCTCCACACTTTTAGAGAATTCGCGTATCAGATAAGAGCCGGGTGTCCATACCGGCATCTTTACGTCTACATAATCTTTAACTACACCGGAAATGGTCATTTCCACTTCGGCGTAATGCGCTTGCGGTTCTATAAAACTTACTTCGAACCCTATTTTTACTTGTGATTTGGCCGTCATACCTATTGCGAGTATTATTACTAATGCTGATAATGTCTTCTTCATCTCGTTATTTCTTTTCATCTGTCAGATGGAGCCCTTGATGGTTAACCAGCTAATGTCTGAGCATTTGGTAAACCATGCGGGTTCGGGTGAATATTTGTTTGTTATATTGTGCCCAAACTTAGAGAAATTTGGTTCTTAAAGCAAGCAGGCATCTGATGGGGCTGATACGACCCCGGACTTCCTAACAAGAATTATACGCTGTAACACACTTAATACAAGCCATTGTTGTCATTTTAAATATTTTTGTGCGTTAACCTTTCAACAGTACAATACCAAAAACATAAATTCATATTCGAGAAACCAGGATTGCAGAAAAAAACGAAACACACACAAATGAAATTAAAATACATCATTTACACACTTATTCTCGTCGGGGCCGCCTATTTAATCTATTATAGAATTTCAGCAAATAAAAAAATTGCTGCAGATGGGGCCGGTAAGGGTAAAGGCGCTCATGCCAGAGGCCTACAGGTTGATGGAGTGATAGTTAAAGCAAGCGACTTTACCAACAACCTGGAAATTACCGGAACGCTGGAAGCCAATGAAACGGTTGAGCTGCACAGCGAGGTGTCGGGCCTGATCACTGATATCAATTTTAAAGAAGGAACGAATGTGAGCAAAGGCAGTCTGCTGATAAAAATTAATGACAGAGATATACAAGCACAATTACAGGAAGCGTTAACCAAACAACGCCTTTCGGCCACTAATGAGAACCGCTCGAAGCAGCTGCTGGAAAAGGGCGCCATTAGCCAGGAAGAATATGACACCTCACTCGCCGACCTGCAATCGCTAAAAGCACAGACCCAGCTGATCCGCGCCCAACTGGCCAAGACGGCTATCTATGCACCTTTCAGTGGAAAAATTGGCTTAAGGTCCGTTTCCGTAGGCGAATACTTAACACCAGCCAGCGTTATTGCCAATTTGTCCAGCATCAACCCTTTAAAAATCAGCTTTGCTGTCCCCGAGAAATATATTGGACAGGTTAAACTGAATTCGGAAATCACTTTTACCACAGACGGATTCAACAAAACATTTTCCGGCAGGATTTTCGCCATAGAACCTGGCATCAATACCCAGACCAGGACCTTGCAAATAAAAGCACTTGTACCCAATGCGGATAACGAACTGCGGCCAGGATCCTTCGCCAGAATAAAACTCGCCTTAAGCACGGCAAAAGATGTCCTGCTGATTCCGAACCAGGCGATCATTCCTGTACTTGAAGGAAAAACGGTATATGTCAGTAAAGGTGGTAAAGCACAGCAGGTAAACGTTGAGGCCGGCACGCGTACCGCTGAGTACATTGTCATCACATCCGGTTTAAAGGTCGGCGATACCGTACTGACTACAGGTGCCATGGCTTTAAAGCCTGATGCAGCCGTTAAAGTCACCGTAGTTAATCAGAAATCGAAGTTATGAGTATTTCAACCACCAGTATAAAGCGGCCTGTACTGGCCATTGTAATGAACCTGATGATCCTGCTGTTTGGCGTGATCGGGTACAACTTCCTTGGTGTACGTGAATATCCCAACATTGATCCAACGGTGATCAACGTAAGGACATCGTATCCCGGTGCCAACTCTGACATCATTGAGTCGCAGATTACTGAGCCGCTCGAAAAGTCTATCAATGGAATTGACGGAATCAGGAACATTTCATCATCGAGCAACCAGGGCAGCAGTAACATCACGATAGAATTTAACCTGGATAAAGATATTGATGATGCCGCCAATGATGTTCGCGATAAGGTATCGGAGGCCGCCAGGAGATTGCCTAAAGATATTGATGGAAATCCCGTTGTAAGCAAGGCAGATGCCAGCTCGAGCTCGGTAATTACCATGACCATACAGAGCGATAAGCGTAATGTAATGGAATTGAGTGATTATGCCGAGAATGTAGTTGCCGACCGGTTGCAGACGATTACCGGGGTAAGCAGTGTACAGATCATGGGGCAAAGGAAATATGCCATGCGTATCAGGATTGCACCGGATAAGCTGGCTGCTTACGGCCTCACCTCACAAGACATCGTAACGGCCCTCGACCGGGAAAATGTGGAGCTCCCTTCCGGTAAGATTACCGGCGCAAACACAGAGCTGATTGTAAAAACATTGGGAAAGCTGACGGATGTTGAACAATTCAATAACCTGATCCTGAAAAACGACACCGATAATGTGGTCAAATTAAGCGATGTAGGCTTCGTTGAACTGGGATCGGAAAATGAAGAAACCGTTTTAAGGGAATCTGGCACACCAATGGTAGCTGTGGGCCTTATACCTCAGCCGGGTGCCAATTACCTCGACATTTCCAAGGAGTTTGATAAACGCTTTATCCAGCTGCAAAAAGATGTACCGCAGGACATTAAGCTCAACATATCTCTGGACACCACCAAATTCATCAAGGCATCGGTAACGGAGGTTGCAGAAACCATCATCCTATCCCTGATCCTGGTTATCCTGATCATCTACCTGTTCTTCAGGGACTGGGCGATCGCCATCAGACCCCTCATCGATATTCCGGTATCGCTGGTGTTCACTTTCTTTATCATGTATGTTTTTGGATTTTCCATCAATGTACTCTCCTTACTGGCCATTGTACTGGCAACTGGTCTGGTAGTGGATGACGGGATTGTGGTCACAGAGAACATCTTTAAAAAAGTAGAGGAAGGATATTCCCCTTTTGAAGCAGCCATTAAGGGCTCAAATGAGATCTTTTTCGCGGTCATTTCCATTTCCATTACCCTCGCAGCAGTATTTTTACCGGTTATATTTTTACAGGGTTTTGTGGGGCGGCTATTCCGGGAGTTCGGGGTGGTTATTGGTGCCGCTGTATTGATATCGGCATTTGTATCGCTAACCTTAACACCGATGCTGAATGCCTACCTCATGAAAAAAACCGGGCATAAAAAGTCAAGATTCTACGAAATGACCGAACCTTATTTTGTGAAACTGAATGAGGGCTATGCAGAGAAATTAAACAAATTTCT
>CAMLDJ010000374.1 GCA_946478755.1 uncultured Pedobacter sp.
TTGCTTCGGCATTGTGTATCGCATTGTTAATCTATAAAACAGATACCTGCGGATGGGGGGTGCTAATCATGCTGATCGGGATACCGGTTTACTATTTAACCAGGCAAAAAGAATTGGATTAGTAATTATCTCTTCATTTATGGAATCACATCAATTCCGGCATCCTTGAAACCAGACGTTTAACTTGTGCCCATTTGATGAAAAGAATTTTCCTTTGCTGCGTTTTTTCAATTGCCCTCCTGACCACTGGATCTGCACAAACTAATGTGATAAACTGGGTCAATAGAAACGCACATCCCTTGCAGGCGGATACAGCTTCAGTGCTGACTGATCTGGCATTTTTTTTGGGAGTGTTAAAAAATAATGAGGTATTGGGTCTTGGTGAAGCATCACATGGTACAAAAGAATTTTATAATCAAAAGAAGCGCATCATTAAATACCTGATCACCAACCTCGGTTACAGGAGTTTGGGTTTTGAGTTCAGTGCGTCAACAATGGCGGCAATTGATCAGTACGTCCAAAGTGGTAAAGGAGATTTGAAGGAGTTGATGAAGCATATGTTTCTGTATAATACGGTCGAAATATACGATGTTTTCCAGCTGATAAGGCAACATAATGAGCGACAACCACCAGCAGGGAAAGTTAGTATATTCGGTTTCGATAAAGCTGATTTTCAGCATGATCCATATAGCAGGGACAGACGTATGGCCGATCTGATCATCGGGTACTACAATATCCGCAAAACGAAGATGATGGTTTGGGCCCATAATGTGCATTTGGCAAAGGATACCACAATGGCTGGGCTAAAAGCGACGGGTGCTTTTTTAAAAGATTTTTTTGCTGAAAAATATTATGTGCTTGGGTTTGATACTTTTCAGGGGTCGGTAGCCGTCATCAATGACGGGGATTCTAAACGCTTTGCAGAAGCAAAATATGAAAATTTTTTCATCTCATTTGACAGATCGTCCAATCCCTTTTCCGGATCGAAAAATTATATCACCAATATCAATTCCAACTGGACAGCGACACGAGCATTGCCCATTAGACCGGGGATAGACTTTAATGCAATTCTGTTTCTGAAGAATACAAATGCTACAGTTAAATTAAAGTAGTGCATTAACGGGTTAGCAGTTTAAAACAATTGCAGATTTACGGCTTGTTGTTCGTTGGAAGCTGAGTTCGGCTTTGCATTTCTTGGGGCCTTATGCTTGTCGATCCAGGCCATATAAGCCTGGGCGCTGACCGGCTCTTTTAAAAGGCCTGTGGCATACTGCATCAGGGCAATCCTGTTTTCTACTACTTGCCTGTATTTTTGCATCAGGTGTTGGAGCTGCTGCTGGATTTTGTTTTTGGGTTTGATCCTGATCTGCCTGTTCAGGGGGTTGATGAGCTGTAGCGTAAGTTCTTTACTGAAATAGCTGGATGCCGATTCAATTCTGGCTTGTAGTACCTGCTGGTCCTTAAACCCGTTTTGCTGATGGAGCTGTTTTACCTGGGTTTGAAAACGGTCTGAAAGGCCGAGCAATTCGGTCACTGATTTGCTGAGTTGCAGAAGCAAGGATTTGATATCCGGCAGGTTTGATTTAATGATCTCAGGATTGGAAGCCATGGTTTCTAATCCGCTATAAATGCGGCCGAAGGAGAAATGATCGAGAACCAGCTGCAATATAAAGGCTTCCTGTGCGGTAACCAGGATGTTTTCCAGTTCTTCTTCTTTTGCCGGGTTCATATAATTGATCACGGCTGTGTTCGATCTTAAGCTATCTGTGCTGATCTTTGATCTCAGAATCAGGCCATTCAGTGTTCGTACACGGCTTAAGGCCACATAGACCTGTCCGGCCACAAATGACTTTCCGGCATCGATAATGGCACTGTCGAACGTTAAACCCTGGCTTTTATGAATGGTCACCGCCCAGGCGAGCTTAATGGGATATTGGGAAAATTCGCCAACCTGCTGTTGCACAATGGCCTCTTCCGCGTCGGTTTTGTACTCGAACGACTGCCAGGAAGTTTTTTCCAGGAGCAGGTCTTCTTCATTAGGAAAAGAGATAAAGATCTCTCCATCTTTCAGGGATTTTACCTTTCCGATCTTTCCATTGTAGAATTTCCGGTTCTCCCCCGTGTCGTTTTTAATGAACATGATCTGGGCACCTTCCTTCAAGTTCAGGCTTTGTTCCGCCTGTAGTCCCAGGTCTCTGAATTCTCCGCTTACTTCCCCTTCAAAAGTATATGTTGTACCTGGAAGGGCTTCAAGTTTCGCTTTATTGATGGCATTGGCTTCCGCGTTGTGTGAGGTGATGATGATCGGACTTACCTCTTCTGCAGTATGGTGGTCGCTACTATATCTTTTATTTAACAGTTCCAGACTGCTTTCGCTGATCTGGTTGTTTCTGATGTCATTTAAAATACCGATGAATTCCGGTTCTGTTTGTCTGAATACCCTGGTCAGCTCGATCTGCAGCAGCGGATTTCGGCGGATCACCAGGGCATCAAAAAAGTAAGGGGAGGGGTAGGCCCCGCTTAAAAAGGTCCAGTCTTCCCTTTTGGTTACCGGTGGCAACTGGTAAAGGTCTCCGATTAGCAGCAATTGCACACCGCCAAAAGGCGCATTGTTTTTTCTCACCGCCCGGAGTATGGCGTCTATTACATCCAGTAAGTCGCAGCGCACCATCGATACCTCGTCGATCACCAGCAGTGCCAGTTCGTTAAAAAGGCTGAGCTTTTCCCTGCTGTAGCTTAAATCTGACACCATCGATTGGATGGACAATATACCTGACTGAAGATTCTCCAGACTGATGTCGCCCGGGAAAAAGGAGCCCGGAGGCAACTGAAAAAATGAATTGATGGTCGTGCCTTTAGCATTCATAGCGGCAACGCCGGTCGGCGCAATAACGGCCATTTTTTTTGAGCTGCTTTCTTTTATCCGTTTAAGTAGGGTCGTTTTTCCCGTTCCGGCTTTTCCGGTAAGAAAAATATTCTGCTGAGTATACTCGATAAAAGATAGGACCTTGTCGAAAATTAGATTAGAAGAACCGCCATTACTCATTCAGCAAATTTAATGGATTTTTTTGCCGTTTTGCGCATTGTTGGCAGGTATATTAAAAATGATAATGACCGGAACGTGTCAATTAATTGAAGAATAATAATTACTTTTGCTAAAAATAGTAGTATTACTGAGATTTAGCAGATGACCGTAACCGTACTAGCCATTATAGAGCCCGATACCAGGCCGGCCGCGCCGCTGGCAAAAGTAATGAACGAAAGACTTGCACGTTTTGCCAGAGAACTGCAGGACATCCACCTTAAGGGACTGGAAACGGTTGAACCTTTATTTGAAGACGTGGTTGTTTATATGAGCTATAACAGTAAATACAACGTTCGCTGGAAAATAGTTAACGATGTACCCACCAATATAGAAGCTGAGGTAGCCGAGCAATGTGGGAAACTGGGTTATATCAAATGGAAAACCACTGCTTTCGGGGTGATCGATAAGTCCTGATCTCCGTAGAGGCTCCTGACTTCACATAAGCTCAAAAATCCGCAGTTTTTAACGAAAAGTGCTTTTTTTACGAAAAAAATAGTAAATTGATTTATAAATCATTTACTATGCCGACAATTGATGAGATCGCGTTTATACATCAGGCTTCGCCAACCGCAAGCCTCGTATTGAAACCTGACGCCCCTCATTTTACAATTTTAGCGGTAAATGATGCCTTTCTTAATTCCACTCGAACCACACGTTCTACACTTGTCGGAAGGAGTGTAGCTGAAGCATTTCCGAGCCATCCAAAAGATAGCCGTTACGGTATGGAAAACATTCAGCAGGCTTTTGAGCATGTGCTGAAATGGAAAACACCACACCGGATCAAAGATTATAAACATAACCTGGCCGCTGCAAGATCCAAAGGCCTGGATGTGCGCCATTGGCGGATAGATACTTATCCCTTGTTAACCGCCGGGGCTGAGGTCGAGTATATTGTGCAGAGCCTGGAAGATATTACTTATCTTAAATTGGCTGAAGAACGGACAAGGCTTGCTCAGCAGCGTGATTTTGATCTGTTCAATTTTAGTCCTGTTCCGATGTGGGCTTATGACATCAACACGCTGCAAATCCTTGCAGCCAATGATGCCGCCCAGAAGGATTATGGATATACCTTAGCTGAATTCCTTAATCTATCGGTCAAAAGTCTCCGGCCGGCTGAGGATATACCGGCTATGCAGCAATTGATCCGGACAAAGATAAAGCCGGGGCTTCCCAACAAAGAAACCGTAACGCATCTGACAAAATCCGGAAAAATTATTCAGGTGGCTATCGACAGCAAGCCACTCCCGTCCTGGGGGGCGGATGTACGGATCATTGTTGCGTTAGACATTACTTCAAAGAAAAGATTAGCTGATCTGGAATCTCTTGAGAAAAAAGTGCTGGAACTCAATTCCATGTCCAGCGTTTTGCCGGAACAGGTCTTGTCTTATTATGTGAAAGGCATTGAATCTCTTTTCCCTCAAATGCATTGTTCAATTATGGAGGTTAAAAACGGGCGTTTATATAACTGGGTGTCTTCCTCGCTGCCAGCTGCTTATTCGGAACAGATTGAGGGCCATAGCATTGGCGATAACATGGGCTCATGCGGCACAGCCGCTTTCCTGAAACAAAGGGTGATTGTCACCGACATTGAAAATGACCGGAGGTGGGTTAAGTTTGACGAAATTGCCTTGGCCTCGAATCTCCTCGCTTGCTGGTCAGAGCCAATCCTCAATTCAGCCGGAGAAGTGATGGCTACTTTTGCCATCTATTACAACCAGGTGAAGCAACCCGAGAAGCAGGAATTGAAAGTAATAGCGCGTGCCAGTTCCTTATTAAAAGTGATCTTAGAAAGCAGGCAGACTGCTGAAGCTTTGAAGGAAACTACCGTATTAATGACCCAGGCGCAGCAGCTTGCGCATTTCGGTAACTGGTCCTGGGACATTCAAAATAATACGGTTTCCTGGTCCGATTCTTTATTCAGTATTTATGGTTTAAAAAAAGAGGAGTTTAAAGTAACTTTTGAGCGCTACGTGAATTTGGTCCATCCCGAAGACAGGGAAACAGTGTACCATACCATCCAAAATGTTTTGACCACCCATGTGTATGCCGAATTTGAAGAACGGATCATCAGACCTCATGGCG
>CAMLDJ010000375.1 GCA_946478755.1 uncultured Pedobacter sp.
ATCGGCCACTCCCAATATTCTGGCAGGTGTTGAGGTCATCATTTGAATGGCCTCTGCTAAAGGAACATCAGCCTCCTTAATCATCGTCCTTATGAGTCTGTCGGCCGTTGCAACACTCCCCGCAAAAGCACTGCGATCCATCATCTTGGCTACACCATCTTCTATGAGCACCTCCAGGCCATCGTTTATGTTTCCCAGTATGCTTTTCCCCGGTGGCATACCAGTTGCCCGCATGGCATCAGTGATCAATGCTGTACGTGATGCTCCTTTAATTTTATAAACCAGCTTTAGTAGCGGCGGAGGAAGGTGTATTCCATCGGCTATGATCTCTACATCCATTTCATCAATGAGGTAACCTGCTTCAATTGCCCCTGCGTAACGATAGGCATTTCTTCTGGTTACACCAGACATGGCCGAGTAGAAATGTGTGGCCAGCGTATATCCGCTTTCAAAAGCCTCCAGGACCTCCTCATAAATGGCATCTGTATGCGCAATTGCGGCAATGATGCCCAGCGACCTTAAATGCCGGCCGAATTCCAGTGCTCCCTTTAACTCCGGTGCGGCACTCCATCTCCTGATGGCGTGTGCATGAAACAGCACCTTTTCATATTCCTGAGGATTAGGATTTCGCATAAACCTGGGGTCCTGTGCACCACTTTGATTTTTAGAAAAATAGGGGCCCTCCAAATGCATTCCTAAAAATTGTGCACCCGCAACATTTAATATTTCTGCCTGTTCATAATGTTCCAGCGTTTTCAGCAGATGATCCAGTTCACTGGTTAATGTGGTAGGGCACATCGCTGTAGTGCCATATTTAACGTGCGTTTCAGCAATTTTAAGAAAAGAATTTACGTCGCCATCCATAAAATCATATCCGCCCCCGCCATGGATGTGCATATCTATGAATCCCGGAGCCACATACCGGCCTTTGGCATCAATTTCAGTTGCATCAGCGACCGCAACATTACCTTCCACAACTGCAGTTATCGTCCCATTTTCCACGATAAGCGTTCCGTTTTTTATAATGCGATATGGTGTTACAATGTGCCCGTTATATATTTTTATTTTTTTGTCACTCATAATGTGATTTCAAGACATATTTTTTATGCCCAAGTATCAGTAGGTCATCATAAGGTGTACGTACCCGATATTTGGCTAATGTTTCTTCTTTAATTATTTAAACAGTTAATTTTTTAAAGCAAATTCTAAAGCTTTGGTTGTCGTGTAATACTTACTCAGCAAGGCTTTCTTTTCCCATTCAGGCAATTTTCCATCTTTTAAAAAGCCCAGGTATTTTTTAGCGACTTCGGCAAAATGTGCTTCATGTCCTACTTTGTATTTTTCCGGAATAATTACTTCCCAGCCATCTTTATTCGCTTTCAACTCGAGTCCGGGATACTTTTCAGTAAGTTGTCTCATGGCGCTCTGCAAAGTAATTTCAAAAGTTTTAAGATCTGATTTGGAATTCGGCTCAATATAGAGGGTCGGTTTATATTTCTGAGCCTTTCCCTGCCTGATGATCAGGCTTGCTTTAGTCCCCCGCATCACCGAGTAATGCGTATCGCCGGTTCCTTCGGGAGCTTCAAAATTCCATATTACAGAAACCCTGGCGTGGACCCCTTTCAAAGTATAGTTCATTTCGCCATTGGAATATACATTCAATATACTGTCGTTAACAGCTTTTTGAAGATATGCAGGGTAAGTACCGGAACCTGTACTCTTCTTAAACTGAGCTGGCGTAATTGCCGTAGCCCAACGCCTGGCCGAAAGCATATTTATATCACTTTTATAATCAATATCCTGATCAGAAAAACATTCCCACTGGATCATATCTACCAGGTGTGTTGTTACGTCAACCAAACCATTGCCTTCCTGGTTTACGTCGAAATACCATTGGGGACGAATTAAAGGGGTTCCGGAAACCAGTTTAAAAAAGTGGTGAATACTTTCTTTTGTGATCGCAGGCCGGTCAGCGCTGCCCTTTTCCAATGTTCCGAATATATCTTGCCGCAGCGATAATTCTTTTTGCAGCAGGTTGGTAATTTCATAACGTTCAGTCATAATATCATACAGCAGCACCTTATTTCTATCTGCTGCTTTAAATGCTTCTTCCAGTTGTTCAAATCCTTTCGCATCAATCACCATTGGCTTATCAGATAAAACATGAATTCCTGCATCCACTGATTTCCTGATGTACTCTGTTTTTTTCTGATTGTTCCCCGCAAGTATAACCACATTTCCTTTCTTTTCATTCAGCATTTTCTCCAGGTAATCATCGCCCTTATAAACTTCTTCCTGCCATTTCGTCGGATCTTCCGCTCGTGTATTGTACTTCTCAATTAGTTTTAGATGTGCGCTTAGTTCCGGCCCCTCCGGTGCATATACATGTACAACCGGATCAATCTCCGCATACATAGATTTTTGAACAAGTGCCGCATGAAAATGACCGGGATCAAGGGTCAGTAGGTTAATCTGAAAGCCGGCAGACTTATCACCCTTATTCTTACAGCCGTTACCGACCATAGAAAACAAGCAAAATGCCAAAACACCTGTGATAGGTTTGCTGTGAAGAGCTGAAAGTATAGACATAATTGTTTTTTAAGAAGTTTTAAAAGACCAGTTTCTAAGCGTGTGCCCATAAAGTGCATAAAATATAAGATAAAGATAGCAGGGAAATAAAACCCAATATGCCATCCGCAAATCATACCTATCGGCAAAGTAACCATAAAATAATGGCATAATCGCATTTCCGCATAGTCCCATAATCATTAATGACGCGCCTACTTTAGTAAAACGGCCGAGGCCATCCAGTGCCAGTGGCCATATCCCGGCCCATACCAAAGAATTTGCAAAACCAAGTAACACAACAAACCATATAGAAATATCGGCGGTATGCCCTAAAAAAGTAATATTGCCTTCGGTATAAATGATGAGCAGCGTAAAAATTGCGCCTAAGAATGTACATATTTTTAAGGCATTGGCCTGGCTGATAAATCTAGGTATGGTGGCAATGCCCAGCAAGTAACCGCAAATGGTTACAAACAGCGTATAAGACGGAAATACCTTGGCTTCCAGCAGATGGATATTCATTGATCCTGCATATCCGATAATGGTATCAATGGCAATGACCTGTGTACCCACATGCAGGAAAATGCCAAATGCCCCGAGGATTACATGTGGAAACTGAAAAATACTACTCTTACCAGAATTCGCCAATGCGACATCCTCACTTTCCTGTTCGGTATTGATCTCCGGAAGTGGAGAAAAACGAACAAACAAACCTAAGCCTAATAAGACTGTACCGACACAAGCATAGGGTACAATTACCCGTCGGATCAGTTCATCTAAAGCTATATTTTTTGCAGCCTCGTCCATTAGCGGAAGCTGTTTGAAAAGGCTGCCGTCCGTAGCCCTTAAGATCACTGCAGCGAATAATAACGGGGCAAGTATTCCCGCTCCTTTATTACAGATTCCCATTATACTGATGCGCTGAGCGGCGCTTTCCCTGGGGCCTAATACCGTAATATAGGGATTCGCTGCAGTTTGGAGGATGGCAAGTCCCGAGCCCAGCGTAAACAATCCCAACAGAAAGATCTCATAAGTACGGGTGAATGCTGCAGGAACAAAGATAAATGCCCCTACTGCCATCGTCCAAAACCCTATCATCATCCCCTTCTTGAATCCTACTGATTTTAACAGGTAAGATGAGGGCACTGACATGACAAAATAAGAGATATAAAAGGCAAAAGCTACCAGGTACGACTGAAAGTTATTCAGTTCACAGGCTATTTTAAAATAAGGGATTAGAATGGCATTTACCCAGCTTACAAAACCGAAAATAAAAAATAGCAAGCCTATGATAACGATCGAAATAATTGTATCGCGTTTATTTAAGGAACTTACATCTACCGATGTGACCTGATTTTTCTTCATAAGACAGCGTTATATAGTGGGTTCCCAGCCTTTTTGATAAGTTCTTCCCCAGTATTTCAGGGCCTCATCATTGTGTAAAATATGACCATTTTTAGGATCAATAGCTAATGTACTTCCGGTGCGCTGCGCAATATTACCCAACTGAACGAGTAAGGTACTTTGATGGCCACCTAGAATATCAGAATTTAAGGGTGTTCCTTTTTTGATGGCATCGAAGAAATTGTTGATGTGCAATGCATCCAGCGCCTGAGAAGGATTGGTTAAACTTCTTGCATCCACTTTAGCATCGTTTTTCACCTCTTTAACCAGTTTATTGTTCAAATCATAAATTGCATAACCGTTTGAACCATTAATTTGTAAAACGCCATTTTCAGCATAAAATATTACACCTACACTTGAACCCTCAATCGTGCGGCTGTTACAGCTTCTGCCTTCCCAGGTTATGGAAGCTTTCTGGCCAAACTCAAGTGTGATCACTTGCGTATCGGGTGTTTGCCAATCATCTTTATAACGATAACGACCACCGGCAGAAGTAACTTTCGTCGGGTAATCGACCCCCAATCCCCACCTGGCAATATCAACCATATGTGTACCGTTATTTAAAGCTTCTCCTGTCCCCCAGTTCCAGAACCAATGCCAATTATAATGAAGAATATTGTCTTTATACGCTATACGTGGTGCTGGTCCCTGCCACAAATCGAAGTTTAGCCATGATGGAACGCCCGTTTCTTTTCCTATTCCTATGGATGGGCGGTTATTGGTATACCATGTTTTAGCAAAATAAGGTCTGCCTATAACGCCACCATGCAGTGCTTTTATTGCCGCAATGATATTTGGCCACGAGCGACGCTGATTCCCCATCTGGATCACATTTTTGTATTTGTTAACCGCTGCTAAAAGCATTTCACCTTCATTAGGGTTATGGCTGCATGGTTTCTCCAGATACACATGTTTACCTGCTTTAGCGGCAAGTATTGCAGCCGGTGCATGCCAGTGATCCGGAGCAGCAACTACCAACGCATCAACATCTTTATATTCCAGTGCTTTTCTAAAATCCGGCTGTGCCTTTGGCCTTTTATTTTGATTCTTTTCAACCAAAGCGATACACTTATCGGCGGCACGACTATCTACATCACAGATATAAGTAATTTCACAATTGGGTTGCAATGAAAAATTACCTGCTAGGGCCAAGCCACGTGCATTTACCCCAATCATAGCG
>CAMLDJ010000376.1 GCA_946478755.1 uncultured Pedobacter sp.
GTAGCATGCTTTACCGAATCGGTAGCTGAAACAATTTGAAGTGTGGCCGGCTCAAGATAAAACGAGAAGGCATCAGCAACAACACCACGTTTAACAGGTGCGGCATCATGTTTAATGAAGATAGCTGCCTGGCTTACACCTGTTAAAGGGCCCGTAAATGTGAATTTACCGCCTACAATAGCTACCGAATCAACTGTTGGATTAGCCCTGGAGCCATATTGTAAATAAGCTTTAGCGGGCGAACCAAGGTTGCCGACTTTGGCGTTTACTGTAAATTTGCCCTGAGCCATAACAGCAGCAGGCAATAAACAGGTTGCGATCAATGCGATCTTTTTCATAGTTTTCTGTTATTGAATAAAAAGTTATTGTGGTTATCTGGCCTCAAATGTACAACAGGCCTGAAATATAACGAAAAGTTTAATGTAATATTATTATAGCAGCTTTTGAAAGGTCCGCCACCATAGATCCGGCATTTCACCATTAACGGCGGTGGTATAATCGTCATAGCGACAGGGCACCAGGTGATACCTTTCATTTTTGGAAATTCCTGTAGGATAAGGCACCTGCATCCACCAGCGGTCAGATTTTTTACTTTTCACAAAAAGCATTTCTGCAGAACCGTCGTTTAAACTAGCCCTGTATATGAGGTATTGCGATTTTGGTGTGAGCGGAAAATCCTTTTTCCGGTTGTAATACCCGTCCACGAAATACCATACCATTTGTGCCAGGAGCATTGCCGTCTGCCCGTTCTGATCAAATGCAGGATTGAATTCGTAGAAGCCTATTGAACTGAGCTTATCATTCATCCCTGCATAACGCGTAATGGCACAGGCCTGTTCGCCATAAAAACCGTTCGGACTGGCATTGGCATTGGCTCCGGCATCAGACGAGCGGATGGCACCAATATCAAAACTGATCATGCTCGCATTGCGGATGATGGGTTCGGTTAGGGTAATGTTCTCAGCAAATTCACCCAGGCGGTGTGCATCAAAATACAGCTTACTCATCACTTTTAAGCTATCCTGATTTACAAAATACGTTTGGTAGCCTACATTACTGAAATTGAAAAGATAATTTGGCTGATGTAAAAGAATTTTGTTGAGATAGGTATCGGATTTGGCTGCAAGGCCATCCTGATCCTCCTCGTCCAGGTCGAACTTGCTATCTACGACCACCAGATCTACCTTTTGCTCAAGATTTTCGTAAGCGAGGTATTGCGCATAAGTAAGGTCCTGCCCACCGCCAATGATCACCGGAAGTATATCCATTTTAATCAGTTCAGAAACCACTGTTTTGACTGCTACGTAGGTATCAGAAATAGAGGCTCCAGCCCTGATATTCCCCAGATCAACAATCCTTGTCGTAAATGCACCCTCATTTAAACTGTAAAACTGCGCCCGGAAATAATCAGGTGCCAGTGCACAACCTTCATTATTTACTGCAGCGCGGTCGTCCTGCACACCGAAAATCGCGATATCATACTGCTTTTCGTCCAGTTCCGGGAACTTGTCGGTAAAAAATCCAGCCTTCAAACCTAGCTGACTGGTGTAAAATCCCTGCTTCGGCGTAAAACTATCGGGCTTTACGGGAGAAAAAAAATCTGATAAAGACATATTATCGTATAATGTATGACCTCAAATATCTATTTTTGAGCGCATATATTAATGAACATCCTAAAAAAAATGAAATGATATTGGTTACCGGTGCTACGGGGTTTTTAGGAGCTGAGCTGATTCATCAGCTGACCGGCCAGGGGATAAAACTCAGGGCCTTAAAACGCAGGCACTCCGTGGTTCCTGATCTGATTAAGGACAACCATCAGATCGAGTGGGTAACTGCAGACCTGAACGACTTGTCTGATCTGGAAGATGCTTTTGAAGATGTAGATAAAGTGTATCACTGCGCCGCCCTCGTTTCGTTTAGCCCCAAAGACAAAGCGAAGCTCTTTAGGGTGAATATCGAAGGCACCAGCAATATGGTCAACCTTTGTGCCGCTTTCGGTGCACGGCTGCTCCATGTCAGTTCTGTAGCAGCGCTTGGCAATGCAAAAAAAGGTGCGCTGATTACTGAAAATGATTTATGGGAATATCATGCCAAAGCACATTCCTATGCCATCTCAAAATATGAAGGGGAAATGGAGGTATGGAGAGGCATAGCCGAAGGTCTGGATGCCCTGATTGTAAATCCGTCGGTAATTATTGGTGCGGGTGCCGGCTTTTCGGGAAGCGGGGCTATTTTTAAACTGGTTAAGGATGGTTTGTCCTACTATACAAGGGGTGCTACGGGAATGGTGGATGTAAGCGATGTCGCAAAAAGCATGATCGCTCTGATGAACAGTACAACCACCGCCGAAAGATTTACCATCTCGGCAGAAAACTACCATTACAAACAGCTTTTTGAAGAAATCGCCGCAGGATACGGTGTTAAAGCTCCCTCTAAAGAAGCTAAGCCATGGATGCTGGGAATTGCCTGGAGGGCTGCCAGGCTGGCTTCGCTGTTTACCGGAAAAGCTGCAGCGCTCACCGCTGATGCCGCCAGAAGCAGCCTGAACGAGAGCCTGTATAGTAATGAAAAAATAAAAAAAACAATAGGCATAACATTTAAACCATTAACGCAAAGCATTAAAGAAATCTGCAGACAACAGCATTGATCTCCGTCTGTTATTTCCTTTTTTGGATGCTGCAGCGGTCGCAATTTTATTCATTTGCTGCAGACTCGTAAAAATCGTGATGGTTTTATATCTTTGACCCGATTATTAACCACCTTATACCCATCTAAATATCATTACTCCTGTAGGATGAAGCAAAAGAATTTTTACATTATTGACTTTGACAGTACCTTTACACAAGTTGAAGCTTTAGACGAGCTGGCACGCATCTCCCTTAACAAGCACCCCGAAAAGGAGGCCATCTTCCAAAAAATTGAAGACTATACCAACCTTGCCATGGAAGGCAAGCTCTCTTTTAGCGAAAGTCTGGCCCAAAGGGTTAAGCTTCTGGAAGCAACAGAGGACCATCTGAAGCAACTAATCACCAGGCTTAAGAAAAAAGTATCCGCTTCATTTTCACGAAATGCAGAATTCTTTAAAAAGCATGCAGATGAGGTATTGATCGTTTCGGGGGGCTTCAAGGAGTTCATCACGCCAGTGGTGAGCCAGTTTCACATTAAAAAAGAAAATATTTACGCCAATACTTTCGTCACGACGGGCGACGGCAAGATCATAGATTACGACCATTCCAATCCCTTAAGTGAGGAAGGCGGAAAAGTAAAGCTGATGCGGCAAATGAACCTTGAAGGAGATCTGTATGGCATTGGCGATGGCTATTCTGATTTTCAACTTCGGGAGAGCGGCCTGATCAAAAAGTTCTACGCGTTTACCGAGAATATTGCCAGGGAGAGCATCGTAAAGAAAGCGGACCATGTTACGCCGAGCTTTGATGAATTCCTGTACGTAAACAACTTGCCAAGAGCAATCTCTTATCCTAAAAACCGGATTTTGTGCCTGGTTATCGGAGATGTGGACACAAAGAGCATTGAATTGCTCAAAAAAGATGGATTTTCAGTTCGTCACAAAACCAGCTTTGAAGAAAAATATGTGGCGGATGTGCATATGTTGCTGCTGGCCGATGGGGAGAAAATGGACCAGGAGAAGCTTACAAGAGCAGTAAAGCTAAAAACGCTGGGTTATTTGGGCAGTATTAAAGGCAAGGTAGATCCTGCAGCCTGTACTGAACAAGGCGTAGTGGTATTTGAGGATATGAAACACAACCCGAGGAACATGGATTTCATTCCTAAAAGAATGATTGATTTCATGAACACCGGCACGACCTATTTGAGTTCGAACTTTCCTAACCTCCAGTTGCCGAGAATCGATAAATCGCACCGGTTGATCCATATTCATAAAAACGTACCGGGCATTATGGCGAAGGTAAATACCGTGTTTGCAAAGCATAATATCAATATCGTCGGACAGTTTCTGATGACGAATGCAAGCATCGGCTATGTGATCACAGACATCAATACAGAGTACGACAAGCAGTTGTTTAAATCTTTGAAAAAGATTGAGCATACCATAAAATTCCGGGTATTGTATTAACAGTACCCCTCCTTTGATTACATTTGTGGTAAACTAACTTACTAAATGGAACTTACACCACAAATTAAAGAAAAGCTGGATAAGCTGCAGGAGAAATATGCGGCCATGGGGCAGGATATGGCTGCTTACCTGGATGGGCTGTTGTATGCTGATTTTTTAACGTACTGGGATTACATTCACCTGGATACCCTATTGAGTCTGCAGAACCCGAAAACTCCATTTCCTGATGAGGAGATCTTCATCATGTACCATCAGATCACAGAGCTTTACTTTAAGCTTTCCCTGCACGAGTGTAAACAGATTGCCGAACAGCCCTCCCTGACCGTTGAATTTTTTACCGCAAGGGTAAAGCGGATCAATGCTTACTTTAATGCCTTAACGACTTCTTTTGAAGTGATGGTGGACGGCATGGAAAAAGAACAGTTTCTGAAATTCCGTATGTCATTGCTGCCTGCCAGTGGATTTCAGTCGGGACAATACCGCATGATAGAGATCTGTGCTGCTGATTTTAACAGGCTGATCGACAAAAGCAAAAGAACGGAGCTGGCAAACGCCTCCATAGAAGAACAGTTCGAACACATTTACTGGAAATTCGGGGCCACGGAGCTGGCCAGCGGAAAGCAAACCCTTACGCTAAAGCAATTTATCCATAAATATGCTGAGCAGTTTTTACA
This sequence comes from uncultured Pedobacter sp., assembly GCA_946478755.1. Next base: position 4,771 of record CAMLDJ010000376.1, read on the forward strand.
ACTGATAAAAGACAGAAAAGAAAGTAATTTTTCTGCTTTATACCACAAGCTGGCCAGCCAGGGGGCGGATGTAACTGCGCTCGGTGACGAACTAAGAAAGCTGGACCTGTATGTCAATGTGGAGTGGCCACTTTCCCATTATAAATCGGCAGTAAGGTACCTGGAACGCGACCCGGTGGACATCGCTGCAACGGGGGGAACAAACTGGCAAAAATACCTACCTCCGCGTTTTCAGAAAAGGATCTTTTACCCGTTTTTGTGGACGGAAGCGCAAATGGAAGAATGGGGAAAAGGATGGGTGCTTGGCGTATTGAAAGATTTAAGCCGCTAACAGCTAAATATTTGACCTTCCTTTACCTA
>CAMLDJ010000377.1 GCA_946478755.1 uncultured Pedobacter sp.
GACTCCTGATCACCTTTAAAATTATCAAAACCAAAAAAGGTTTGTAAGTTGTCAAACAACGACTTTTTCACATCCATTTCGTGTATAAAATATTCAGTGCTATTTTTACTTCAAAATAACATAATTTTGCACTAATTCAAAGCATCAATATACTAATTAATTCTGTTTGAAAAGTAAAAAATCAATTATCGAGGCTGGGATCAACACCTTACAGTTAGAAGCCCAGGCCATTATAGGCTTAATTAAAAATATAAATGATGATTTTGTTAAAGCCGTTAACCTGATTATCGAAAGTAAGGGCCGTGTAATTGTAACAGGGATTGGAAAAAGTGCCATTATTGCCCAAAAAATTGTTGCTACATTCAACTCAACCGGCACACCATCCATTTTTATGCATGCGGCAGATGCGGTACATGGCGACCTGGGCATGATCCAAAAAAATGATATTGTCATCTGCATCTCTAAAAGTGGAAATACACCGGAGATCAAGCTCCTTGCGCCACTGCTCAAGCAATCAGGCAATAAGATGATTGGTATGATCGGACAACTGAACTCTGAGCTGGGCATGCAGGCGGACCTGGTTTTAAACACTTATGTTGAAAAAGAAGCCTGTCCACATAACCTCGCTCCCACCACCAGTACAACTGCCCAGCTGGCCATGGGCGACGCGCTTGCCATGTGCCTGTTACATATGCGGAACTTTAATGAGCAGGACTTTGCCAAGTATCACCCGGGGGGCTCATTGGGTAGAAAGCTATACTTAAAAACCGGCGACCTGGCCTTAAAAAATCAGAAACCGAGTATCAATCCGCAAGCCTCTGTTAAAGATGTCATCATAGAAATCAGTAAAAACCGTTTAGGTACGGTTGTTGTTGTTCAGGAAAATGTTGTTTTAGGCATTATCACAGATGGTGACATCAGGAGAATGCTGGAAAAGCATTCAGATTTAAGTAATATTAAAGCAAGCGACCTGATGAACCCTAACCCTAAAAAGATCGAAAAGGATCTTTTAGCCGTAAATGCTCTTGAAATTATAAAGGAAAATAATATCACCCAATTATTGGTTACCGATGCCGGAAGTTATTTTGGTATCGTACATTTGCACGACCTTCTGCAGGAAGGGATAATTTAACACTTTCTAATTAAGCATGAATAAGAATAATTACGTATTGATAATGGCTGGTGGAGTTGGCAGCCGTTTTTGGCCTGTTAGCAGAACTGAGTTTCCAAAGCAATTTATCGATTTCTTTGGTGTCGGAAAAACCTTGATCCAGAGTACTTACGATCGTTTTTTAAGGATCTGTCCGCCAGAAAACATTTTTGTGGTGACCAACGAGATCTATACGCATATTGTTAAAGAACAATTGCCTGGCCTCAATGAAAATCAAATCCTGGCCGAACCGATCATGCGCAACACAGCGCCTTGCATTTCTTATGGTTCCATGAAAATTGCCAGCCTTAATCCGAACGCCACCATTGTTGTAGCCCCTTCAGATCATACCATTAGCGATCAGGATGCTTTCATCGCCGCAATTGAACAATCTTTAAAAGCAGCTTCTGAAAACAACTGCCTGATTACCCTTGGAATTAAACCAAGCCGCCCGGATACAGGATACGGCTATATTCAATACATTGAAAACACCTTGAAAACTGATGATCAGATCCATAAGGTTAAAATCTTCACAGAAAAACCAAATATTGATCTCGCCAGATCATTTATACAGAGTGGCGATTTCCTTTGGAACGCTGGTATTTTTATCTGGTCGGCAAAGGCCATAAACGAAGCTTTTTTTAAGCATCTTCCAGACATGCATGAAATATTTGTACAGGGAAAATCACTGTACAATACAGGGAGTGAAAAAGACTTCATTAGTGATGCCTATCAGCAGTGTACAAACATCTCGATAGACTTTGCCATTATGGAAAAAGCGGACAATGTTTATGTATTGCCGGCCGACTTTGGCTGGTCTGACTTGGGTACCTGGGCATCCATTTATGATATTGCCGCGCATGATTATGTAGGTAATGCCGTTATCCCCGCAGAGCAGGTCATGATGTTCGACTCCTCAAACTGCATGGTAAATGTCCCGAAGGATAAACTGGTGATCTTACAGGGCCTGCACGATTATATTGTTGTAGAGTCGAACAATACCTTACTGATCTGTCCGAGATCGGAAGAACAAAGCATTAAGCAGGTGGTAGCCGATGTAAAAGCCAGATTCGGAACAAGGTTCATTTAATTTCCATCCGGTCTGCCCTACAACATCCGGATCTGGTTTATGCCAGATCCGGATGTCTTTTTTTAAACCCATTATACATTTTTTGTTTTTACCCATGAGTAAGTTTTTATATGGAATTGACTTTGGAACAACCAATTCCGCCCTGTCAATCTACGATGAAGAAAAAAAGGAAATTACCGACACCATTATCGTTCCTTCCATCCTGTACTTTCCAATGGAACAAAGTGCCGCTGAACCCTTGAAATATGTGGTAGGCGATGAAGCGATTGCTGCTTATCTGAGTGATGGCATGCAGGGCCGGTTCATGAAATCCATAAAGCGTATCCTTCCAAGGAGCAGTTTTATCGAAACGAGGATTCATCATAAAAGATTCAATGCATCTGATCTGGTTACCCTCATATTAAAGGAACTGAAATCGAGAGCTGATAGGATCACCGGATATGATTGTCGAAAGGCAGTTATTGGCAGGCCCGTATTTTTTGATGATGACAGCACAGCTAAAGATGCACTTGCTCAAAAAAGATTAAGCAAAGCAGCAGAAAATGCCGGTTTTGATGAACTGCGCTTTCAGTTTGAACCTATAGGCGCAGCTTTTGCCTATGAAAAGACCATCGCTAAAAAAGAGAAGGTGCTGGTGGCTGATTTAGGCGGTGGAACGACAGACTTTACTTATCTGGAACTGGACCCGACCAAGGCAGGCAGTAAGGACCGCAGAAAAGACATCATCGCCACCGGTGGTATCTATATTGGCGGTGACAGCTTTGATTCGGCGTTTATGTGGGAAAAGGGTACGCCCTATTTTGGAAAAAATACCCTATACGAAGCCGCGCCTGGAAAAATGCTCAAAGTACCGGTATCGCTTTTCGCAAATATCTGTTCCTGGGAACAAATGAATTTTTTTAACGGCCAGAAGGTAAAGAATGATATCCAGACTTACTACCATTATGCTAAACAGGACAGAAGCTTTAAAAACCTGATCACGCTCACGGATTATAACCTCGGCTATTCCGTATTCCAGGCGATAGAGAAAACAAAGATCGACCTATCTAAACAGGCGTATTCCCCCTTTAAGTATTCAAAAATGGGGATAGAGATCGATGAAGAAATTGCCATAGACCAGTATGAAACGATCATTGCAAAGGATATCGCAAAAATCGGCCGTTACCTCGACGAGTTTCTATCCCAGCATCAGACCAAGCCTGAAGAGATAAACAGCTTGTTTTTAACCGGTGGAACTTCGATGGTTTCGGCAGTTAAGCACTTGTTCCAAATCCGGTTTCCGGACGCACCGATTCATACGGGCGATAACTTCATGAGCGTGGCGAAAGGCCTTGCTTATAGCGGTTACTTATTTGAGGAACAAACTAGTTAACCGGTAGCGGTTACTTAGCTATTGACGTTGCCTGATGGCTTCATACAATATGACCCCTGCTGATACAGACACATTGAGTGAACTGATCTCTCCTATCATCGGGATCTTGGCCAGATGATTTGCCATACGCATAATCTCATTAGAGATTCCTTCGTCTTCTGAGCCCATTACAATTGCTGTTGGCGCGGTATAATCGGGTGCATAGATCAAATCGTTGGTTTTCTCCGTACAGGCAACAATTTGCAAACCGCATTCCTGTAAATATAATGCAGTTTTATGCAGGCTTTGATGTCTGCAGACCGGGATGCTAAATAAAGCTCCAGCGGAGGTCTTAATTGCATCTGCATTGATCTGCGCTGAATTTTTTGACGGGACGATCAATGCATGTACACCTGCGCAGGCAGCTGTTCTGGCAATGCCCCCCATATTCCTGACATCGGTAACCCCGTCAAGTATCAATACCAAAGGCGTCTCTCCTTTTTCATAAATCAAGGGTATCAGGTCTTCAATTTTCTGAAAGGCAATGGCTGAAATCACCGCAATTACACCCTGGTGGTTCTTTTGCGTCATCCGGTTTAGTTTCTCAACCGGCACATTATGAACCGGGATGTCCGTACCTTTTAACAAGGCTTTTAATTCTAAGATGAGCTCACCGGTCAGCCCGCGCTGTATATAAATGCTTTCCACATCTTTTCCGGCTTTAATCGCCTCTATTACAGCACGTATACCAAATACGAATTCATTATTTTCTTTAGGCCGGGAAGGTCTTCTGGAATTTTCCATTGTAATTAAATTGAGGCGCAAAAATAGACATTCTTTTCCACATAGTTTTGTTAGCAAAAACCAAAAATTTACCAAGGCGATGCTGCAATGAAGGTATTGAGGAATGTCTAAATGTGAGTAAAGAAATACCAAAAGGACTTATTTTTTGTATAATTTTGTGGTCATGAGTAACGATCAACCGTCCCAGGGACAAGATAAGGCAAACTTCAGTGCAAGAAAAAACAGGCTGAGCAATACGATGAGCACTATGGGCAGGATCCCCCCTCAAGCCATTGACCTGGAGGAAGCGATTTTGGGTGCGCTAATGCTTGAAAAAGACGCTTTATCTACCGTTATCGATATTCTTAAGCCGGAAATGTTTTATCACGAAGCCCATAAAAAGATCTTCGAAGCGATCCAGGGGCTTTTCCAAAAGTCTAAGCCGGTTGATATTTTGACGGTCACTTCAGAACTGCGCACACTGGGACTGCTGGAAATGATCGGCGGAGCTTATTACATTACCAATCTTACAAATAGAGTTGCCTCCGCAGCGAATATAGAATTTCATGCACGTATTGTTTCGCAAAAATACATACAGCGCGAACTGATCAGGATCTCTTCAGAGATCATACAGAATGCATACGAAGATACCACTGATATTTTCGATTTGCTTGACCATGCAGAAAAGAACCTTTTTGACATCGCCCAGAATAAC
>CAMLDJ010000378.1 GCA_946478755.1 uncultured Pedobacter sp.
ATAATGAATTCTGGGTAAGCAGTGATTTTGCTATGGGCCAATAAATACCTCCGTTTTGAATGAGCGCATTGAACGCCTGATCGTTATTTTTGATTTTTTTGTACCTGATCAGGTCATACCATCTCCATCCCTCTCCCATAAGTTCTTTTCTCCGTTCGAGGAATATCGCATCGATCAGGCTCCCATCTTTAGTCTGATCGTAAGCGAGAAGGCCACGGTTGATCCGCCTTGCATTTAACAGACCAGTTGCACCCACAACATCGCCGAGCACTGCTCTGGCTTCGGCAAGTAAGAGCGCAACTTCTTCTGGTCTGGTAAAAACAATAGAACTTGCATATTGGGTCATCGAGCCGTCAGAGCCGGCACCATTTATGGTATTCAAAGGCGGATTATTATCACGGATGATAAATACTTTGGTAAAAACGGGAAAAGGTCTATCAAAAACACCAAAATAACGGTCGGAAGTTGGTGTTGAAGTAATCTTGTCGATACCGAACCGTGCATCATTTTCCTGACTGAATATGGATAGGATCGAATCTTTGGGAACGTATATTGCCGGTAAGCTTTTGTTGATGACATAAGGAGCAGCAAGTGTAAGCTCCTCCATAAAACCTGAGGTACCACTCTCTGCATTTAGGAACATATGGCTAAATCCGGCAATAATATTATATTGATTATTACCAAATTCACCTCTAAACATCTGTCGGGTCTGATCCACATTCATAAAGAACATCCTTTCATTTCCCATCTCTGCAAGGCTCATATTATCCAGTACCCATTTAGCCCATTTGGCTGACTCTGCATATTTACCCTGCCAGGCATATACATGCGCCAGAACAGCATAAACAGTATGCTTTTTAGCCATCTCTTCTTCAATAGTGTAGTATGGTGTCCGGGTCTGCTCAGGTTGGTTTTTGTTGTAGGCTACAGGTAAATCTGGTGCCGAAAGCAACAGCTCTGATTCTGCAAAAGCAAGTATTTTCTGTTGGTTTTCTCTGGGCTTGTTTTCAAATTGTCCGTCATGCGAACTGATGATGAAAGGCACTTCTCCCCAGATCCTGACCATGTAGAAATACATGAAAGCCCTGAGAAATCTTGCGTGGGCCACATCTAGTTTAAGATCCTGTGGTAGATAGCGTTTATCAGACTCAACAATTCCCGGTGCCCTTTCAAGAAATATATTGGCAGCATTGATTACTGCATAAAATCTTCTCCAGTTTGACAGGGCCTCTACGACTGGAAAAGTCGCCTGAAGGTTATTATCAGCTATAGACTTCATATCCAAGCGATTAACACTCCTAAAGTCGCCCCCAGCTCCGTTTATAGCCCTAAGATCGCCATAAATCCAGTGCCTGTCATTGTCACACACCGCTGCCCGGGCCAGTCCGTATGCGCCCATCAGGCCTGCACGGGCATCCTCAACCGTCCTGTACATATTGGCCTCGCCGACCAATCTGCTCGATTGAACATCAAGCATCTTTTTACAGGCACCGAATATAGTTAAGGCGGCAATCAATACGATTAAATTGCGAATTTTCATTTCTTTAATTTTAAGTCTTTATTAGTTCCAATTGCTATAATTCCATTTTCACTCCAAGTGTAAAAGTTCTTGGAATAGGCAGTCCGTAGCCAGTATCGTAGCCTGCATAGTCTGTCAGTTCGGGATCGCGCCCTGTATAAGGGGTAAGGGTGAATAGATTATTGGCCGTAGCATAAACATATAACCTGTCAATTTTCGAGCGTTTACGTTTCAGCAAGTCTTTCAGATCATAGCCTACAGATACTGAGCGTAATTTCAGGAAAGCCGCGTTTTCGAGAAAAAGATTCTGATCACTTCGGTACGGTACTGCGCTACTCCAGGGATTGTAAACCGGGTATTTGTTATAATTGCCGCGTTTTTCCCAAAATGTAACTTCTTTGACCGAATTTATATCGTTGGCACTTTCCTGATTGATGAAATCGAATCTTTTTGCCATGTCCTGATTGATGATATTCCGGCCAAGATTATAATAAAGGTTCAGTCCAAGCGTCCAATTACCATATTTAAAATCATTGTTAAACCCGCCCGACACTAATGGAAGAGAATGGCCTGTTAGTATACGGTCTGCATCATCAATGGTATAATCGCCATTGCGATCGTTCCATATGGCATCGCCAGCCTTAAGTGGAATCCCTTGAAAATTAAGGGGCAGGCCCGTTTTAGGATTTACAGGAACTTCAGCATCACTTTTGTAAATGCCGCCATTATCCAGCAGCCAATATTGATCTACAGCCTTTCCAACCTGTAGCAAGCGGTTTCCCACTACAAGTTCACGAAGTCCGCCCGGTAATGATTTTAGCCTGTTTCTGTTATAATTGATATTTAATGATGAATTCCATTGAAGTTTTTTGGAACTGGGGAATATATTGGCGTTGATGGTAGCATCAATTCCGGAATTGTTGATATTCATTCCAGCCTGGTAAGATTGCGTATAACCATATTCTGCAAAGGCAGGCACACCGATCAGCTGATCTTTATCTGATCTACTGTATACATCGGCAGCAATCATTAACCTATTGCCCCAAAAACCAATGTTTCCTCCAATGTTGATCTGTTCGCTGTAAGCCCATGGAATGTTATATCCAACCCATCCCGAACTATAAGGCCTGTTTAGCGTTGCCACACCAGAGTATGTTCCTACACGGGGTTCACCGGTGTAACCGATATCTACCGTATATTGAGGGCCTGCGGCATAACGGTCATCCAGTTGCACCCTGCCTATACGGCCATAACTTGCGTGTAATTTCAGTTCAGAGATTTTGCTACCCTGAAGTGACAGATCATTCTTCAGGTTCCATCCGGCAGAAACCACCGGCGAAAAGAACCAGCGGCTTGTGGGCTGGGCTGCTGAAGAACCGTCGGTTCTAAGCATTAGTGATAGACTGTATTTATCTTTAAACCTATAAGTACCTTTTCCATATAAGGATATCAGATTGTTTTGAATGTTATCCAAAAACCTGTACATTAACGTATTAAGAAATCCGGTATTGGGGTTATATGAAAAGAAAGCGGTGAGCGGATTTTTAGGATCATTAAGTAAATTGATCTTAATATAATCGCTGGAACCTCTGTAGGCGTATCCATAGTTGTAATGGTAAGTATCCCACTGTAATGTCTGGCCTGCCTGTAAATCAAGCTTGTGAACATTATTCCAATCAAATGAATAGCTTATTATATTTTCTGCTGTCAGGCGCTGGTTATATCCAAAGTAATTGGATACGTAACTATTCGTTTCAAGCAGTGTACTGGGATAAAATATATCCCGATAACCTTCATTATAGTCGGCCGAAAACCTGGAAGTGATATTTAGTTTACCAAAACTGAAATCAAATTCTGTATAACCATCAAAAATATTGGTTTTGTTCTTATCAAATGATTTATCATATTCACCTAAGTAGTTGGCATAGAAATCTTTGTTCGGTGAAATTGGATTGGTTAAATTCGGGAGATACCTTTCTTCGGCGAAACGGTCGCGCAGGTACCTGTTTCTATCGCGTACCAATTGACTGCCGTTAATTGATGTAGTTATATTTAACCATGACAGGGGTTTCATACTGATTACAAAGCCAATGCTATAACGGCTCAGTCCGGTTCCGTCTGCCACCCCGTTATTCCTTTGATTTCCCAGTGATGCCCGAAAATTAGTTTTATCAGAGCCTCCGGCAAGACTTGCATTTGCCGAATATATTAAGGCATTTTTATAATATAGATCCGTCCAGTTGGCTGGTCCGTAATAAATGCTGTACAGCGAATCGCGCAGATAAGCCGGAGTATTCTGTTTTTGCTCTTCTGTTGCGTATTGGCTATAAAACGGTTTTCTGAAATTGCTTTCAGATGCTCCGTTAAGGGTATTAACCCCATCACGTGTTGCCAGACCAATATAGGAGTTGAAGCTAATGGTTTTCTTCGCCTGTGGTTTTTTAGAACGGATAAGAATAACGCCGTTAGCCGCCCTTGGGCCATACATGGCTACCTCGCTCAGGTCTTTAATCACTTCTATTGATTCGATGTTCTCTGGATCAACTCCGGCAAGCAGATTAGTAGCGGGACCGATGCGGTTGTAATCATACTGTTGGATATCGTAAGCAAAAGGATGATCCTTGGAAATTAATGGTACCCCATCTAACACAATCAAAGGTTGTGATGAAGAAATATCCTTCGCCGAAAAGAGTGGAACAGCGGTACCGTGTATAAAAATATGTTGCTCTGTTCCAGGTTCACCGCTTGGCTCCTGAATAGTTACCCCGGCAGCCTGTCCTTTTAAATATTGTTGTAGGGAAACCCCTGGAAATGAAGATATCCGGGCAGATTTCACCACACTCTTATTTAGTCCGCCAATATTGGCTACCTTCTTCTGGAGCGAATCTTTAGCGGAAATATGGGCTGAGCTCCTTTGGATTACCGTGGTATCCTGCCTGATCCACCCGTAATGGTTAATCTCCATTGCAGACACTGAAACTGAAGAAATGCAAAGGCATAAAAAAAATACAAAACGCATAATAAATGTGTTATAAGTGCAATTGATTCAAATGAATGTTCCTTTAAGGAACAGTTGGGGCCGATCAGAAAATCTTGGGAAGAAGCCACAGCGATTTTGAAAAGTACAGTTCAAAATGCCCATGGGTTTCTGCCTGAACCAGAAAAAATTTAAACGTCACAGAGACATTTAAACACACGGATTTAGGATTCTTTAGGTATAAAGACTTCATAAAATTTGGTTTATAGTTGGTTGGTTAGTACTAAGACACAATGCGGTCTAACTTATACTCTCCTGATCCGGTTATTTCTGAAAATTTATTCCTGTCTAGTATTGCGGGATGAATATGTGCTCAGTTAGTGGCTTCACATATTGTACTTTGGTTAGAGGAGAAGGGGGCAATTAATATAAAGGGACATCCTCATCCGGGATATCCCTTTGCTAACTAAATTATAATCTGATATGAACGGTTTTAAACAGCAATACCAGTGAGAAATCCGAATCCTGTCGAAGAATCATGATCTCGTTAAATCTATTGGTTAAATGGGATTTTGATAACGTTAAAAGAA
>CAMLDJ010000379.1 GCA_946478755.1 uncultured Pedobacter sp.
CAGCCTCTGGTGCTGTTTTTTGCTGAACCTGCCCAGCGAACCCGTAACTACCTAAATCCTCCTGCATCTTTGCCAAAGCCGACTCATCCAACCTGTTAACGTCCATCAACCCGTTAATATAAAACGCCTTTAAACTTTCTGGCTTCACGCCATTGGATAACCTGCCCGGTAAGCAAATATGATTAAGCTCCTTCTTCTTTCGTAGCCAATCGCCAGACGGATCATTCTCATGAAGTCTTTGCATTACCATTACGGTAACGCTGCGCTTTTTATTCGTTTTACGGGTTGATAAGGTTCTCGATGTAAATCGGACAGCCTTTTTTAATTCAGCCTCACTTGTGGCTTCTTCTGGGTTAATTGGATCATCGGTAAATATCCAGTCTCCATGCATTCCGGTAACTCGTCCGCCGGTCGAGGTAACGAATCGCTCACCCATCTTGGTGTTTTTGTAGTGGGTCTTACCATCGCTATCTGCTTTAAAAGTAATATGTCCCGGAAACAACGCGTTGAATTTTTCGGACCGTAAAATATCCCTGGTCTTTACCGCGTGAGCAGTTGCCAGATCTGCGGCGTAAGAAGATGATATTGCCCTTATTGAAGGTACTCTCACCCACTGCCATGCAGGGAATGATTGAGTAACTATTGTAGATTTTGAAGACCCAGGAGGTACATTTATTAGAATGTCAGGCTGCGACTCTCCCCTTTCCCATGCTTCTTGCGCGGCTTGCAGCTCATTGCAAATGTATTCAATATGCCAGTTTGGGATTAATTCACCTGCTTCTATAGTCTCCCACATTTCCAAAAAGAAGCGGTAGAAGCTACGTTTGCAAAGTACGGCTAGAGCCCTATTTGCGTCTAGCTTTAGTAATTTCTTCGAGGGCTGCATCTGATAGCTGGTCGTAATCTATATGATCATCTTCGGTAATATCAACTTTTGTTTCTGTCTTTTCTGCAAGGCCATTTAAACGCTGCGTTATTGATGGATTGTAAATGCCAGCCATCCCTCCTTCAATCTGATCTTGCCTTATATGCCTTTTTATGCGCGAACAGATACCTACGAACACCTCATACCGCTTCTCGTAATTAATGAAGTAATGATCTAAAGTGGAGATAATTCCAAGATCTTCTACGTAGTTCTGAAAGCCTTCGTATGTTAAGGGTTTTTCTTTGGGTCTATTTACTTTGTCTGCATCCTTGCCTACCCAATCAGTTACTAATATTGGGTCACCTTTTACTTTCGTCTTGTACGCAAGGAATAACTCAAACAGATCTTCCGGCTTTTTAATTGCTTTAACAGGGGGCATGTTTAGATTTATTTACATTCAAATATACAGTTTATTCTTTTAAGTCTATTTGGAATAATAACTGACAATTTTCGTACGCGCCTGCTTATTCGTAATATTGATTATGAAAGAGACTTGGTTTTATATTAGTGCGGTTACGTCTGCGATGCTTATCGGCTCGGTTACATACATTTTAAATTATCTGTGGATTAGATCACCAAGGCTCTCAATGAGGTGTAAAGCTGACCTTGCTCACGTCACTTCTATTGACGGAAGAAAATACATTTATGTTTCCTGCCAGGCAAATATCGACAACTTTTCAAAGTACGAGGCTTACGATTTTAATGTTAAGTCAATAGAAGCAGACAGCCCGATTATGACAGTCGACATACGATCTATAAAGTTCAATAACAAACCAATTACAGATATCAACCCTAGCATTATCAGCTTTGTGATTCACAAAGAAAGTATCGACCCCTCATCGAGTAATCAGGGTGTGGCCGGTGAAGATAGAAACCTGGATTCTCAGATCAAATTGAGGTGCACATATCAAAATCAGCTAGGAAACCGATACGAAAAGACGTTGACAGGCTCAATCACAGGCAATGCGTCGCCATTAACCTTTTAAATATTCCAACAAGTCCATTTGGAATAATTTCGATCACAAAAAATCAGTCTTACACTTATCCTTGTACAACTGGATTATTGCTATGACTTGTAGCTTATCCCATTTATGACTGAACTTACACCATGCTTCGAGCTTGTCTACTTCTTCCTGGCCTATCTTTTTGATGAGGTTTTTGCGGTAGTTGAGCAGGTTTGCATGCTCATGGCAATTGCACTTGATACACTGGCCGTGAACGTTATTTTCATTGAACCTGAGATATGAATGGCCCCCGACCGAATAGAAGTGGCCAGCGTTTAATTGGCTGTTATCTTTGAACGTCCCGCATGAGATACATTTAAACATTCCGTCCTTGCTATCTCTTTTACGGATACAAGCGTTGAAGGCTTCCTGTGCTTTATCCAATAGCCAGGGCAATGATCTATCCATCAAACTTACTGATCGTGCCTTAGCGGGCTTTATTTTGATTACCTTGATCTTTGTGTTTTCTTCCTTCATAGTCTTAGGGCGCTTGAAGCATTTGAATGAAGGATGCTTATCTACAGCTGAACAATGGGTGCAAATGACAGACTTCACGATTCGTCCTCCTCTGGCCTATCTCTTTTAGGACTCCAAAATGATTCTATTTTAGTCGATTTCATACTTTAAGTTAATTTAGTTTCATACTACCACGTGGATACTTCGCATATCATTGCAATTTATTTAACTGACTGTTTCATTTCACCCTCCTTTCTCCAGTAAACGCTTTCCGAAGACCATTTACTATAGCGGTGTCTGTAGCCAGCTTTCTGCCTTTATAGATAATATCTCCGTTTGACTTAAAAATTAGAATTGGATTTACGGAGTCGCCATAAAATATTATTGAATTATTTTCAGATATTTCTTTTATATATTGATTTAAAGAAGGTGATCCGTTATAAATCAACAAAGTACTATCCGATACCTTTTTTTGTTTTTTCTGACCGAATGCAAGAACCGATAAGGCTGCAATTGCAAGTGTTAGTATTACTTTTCTCATATCTATATATTACTGCAAAAAATACGCATTATCCCCCAATTAAACAACATTTATCCCTAGTATTTCCCTTGCCTTGTTTAAAGCTATCTCAGGCCCCAGGTCGTTGCCTTCCTCATCGCAGTTATCCGAATCTGGTTTACCTGGGACTGGTTTGATGAAGCAAGAACGTAGGCCCCGGTGTGTTCGGTAGGACTCGAACAGTTGTTCGGACTGGACGAAGTAGTGGTCGTGGTTCATGGCTTAGTCCTCCCGCTAGTAACCGCTACCAGATTTGCAACAGCTACTTTTAATGATTCTTCACTGTTGCTTAATTGCTCCCTGAGTTCCTTCACCTGCTCCTTATAATCCACAATCTCCACCCCTTCACCAAGGATAGCTTTTTTAGCCCTTTCAGCAAGGTTTGTCATTCCGGATGACTTGTATACTTCCATTGCCCTGGCTGCTGCTAATTGGAGGACGTGAGCGGTGTGCTGCTCTGCTTGGTGTTTGTATTGGGAGACGTATTCGTCCAACATTTCTAAACAAGTTGACTTGTAAAAAGAAACCATTTCAAATCCGTCTTTTTCGTCGTCCCATTGACGAAAGTAGTTTTGATCAATTATTTCCTCAGCAGTCATCACCTCTCCGGGTTTGTCGGTTGGCTGCTGCCTCTCCAATCCGCACTTAACACATTTCTTTGCTTCTGCATCAAATATGAAGCATCCACATTTACAGGTTTGTAGTTCCATCAGTAAATAGGTTTAGGTTCTTCTTTAATTGGTTTGTAGTGTGAAATAAAACCGCCTTCCCAATCTGCCTGAACCTCATGTAAAGGGTAAGGAAAATATGATATGTTAGTCTTACCTGTCTTAAACCAAACTTTATATTGAATACTGTTATCAGTTGGCAAATTACTTCCATCAGGTTCTATTCTGATCCAGCCGTTGTTGTCATTTATGCCTTTCAGTTCATTTAAGCGGATATCGTTTGAATGATCACCTAAAAAATGATAGGAGTCCACCTCAAATAACTCGTACTCGTTGATATGAGAAGTATTTAACCAGCCATCTTTATCGATGTAACCTTTCAACACTTCGTAATGCTTACCGTACGCAGCCTTTATAGCCTCCTGCTTGGCCTCTTCGTTTGTTTTCATGGTTTGTGTTAATTGAATGATCTTAATATTGAAACTTTACGGGTTCTGCTATCATAACCAACGCCGTTTGACATTACGTATAATGGCCCGCTAAATAGTTCTCGTTTAATAGATTTAACTGTTTTAATTAGCCGTACCATTTTAAACCGTTGACAGCTCTTTCGGTTAGGTAAGGTCTTTAACAAGTATTCCTGTTTAAATGGATTGGCATAAATATGCTGCCATTCAAGATTCTTTTGTTTTCTGGTCTTTTTCATGGTTTGGGGATTAAATATCATCTGTTTTAGCCCCTTGTAATGGCCTGATCATCAAACCGTCTTCTGATTCCTCAAAATCAATATTGTACATTCGATTATAAGTTGATTTATAAACCGGGTTATCATTGTAATTTCCATCAAAACGAGGCACTTCATTTTCAATGACTTTAGCCCATTCAGAAGATAACCAGCCCTTTTTATTGATATGTCTTGAAAATACAGCATACAAGTCTGCGCCCCACAATTCTTTTGGATCTATTAAATCAGTTTCCTCAATGTGGTTCATGAACGTGTCAAGCGCTTCTCTCGTGTTGAGGTGTTCGACATCTACCGCATATACAAGTAATATGTGTTCGCTGTTAATGTTTCTGTCGTTGTAGTCAGTCATAAACTCTACAATCTTGTAAACCTCTTGATCTGTGAATAATCTTTTTTCCATCTTTTTGTATTTAAGTTTTCCTTATGTTTTGTTAGTGGTTGGTTTCTATGAATGAACTTAATTTCCATGAGCCATAAATCCCGACCAACTTTACCATTTGTGGAGTTACAGGGATGTAAATATCAGGGCATAACCTTGACCAATAACCACCTGTGTATTCTACCTCCCGGACAATTACCTTCTGTCCTTCGTCAAGGATCACTTTGCCGCCTATATCAAAGATTTCGTATTTTGAGGTCAATTCTGATCCTACTTCTATCTCCATCACTCCCCCTTTCCTTTAAACATTAATGCCCAGCCCATACTTATCCCTCCT
>CAMLDJ010000380.1 GCA_946478755.1 uncultured Pedobacter sp.
AAAAATAGTCTTTTATTGCTGATAGCACAATTTTTAACCATTTTTAACAGTCTTTGTCAACAAAAAAACGCCTGCAATCAGATTACAGGCGCTCAGTTTTAATTATGAATCGTCTCTTTTAATAACAATATTTATTGGCAGCGATCATTTGCTGGGCAACCTTTTGTCTGGCTTCCTTAACGTTAAAAGGCTCCATCTTTGTAAATCTTCTCAGCCCCACCATCATCATGCGCAGTTCATCGCCTTCAGCGAAAGCCCATAAAGCTTCTTTCCCGGCTTTCTGAACCGCATCCACAGCTTCAACAAAATAGATCCGCATCATGTTCAGCTGGCCTTCACAGGCTGCTTCTCCACGCAGATCCAACAGCTTTTCTGTCCGCAACATCGCCGATTCAGCCACATACACATAACTTGCCATATCCGCAATATTCATCAGGATCTCCTGCTCTTTGGACAAGCTCATCATTAGTTTCTGTACCGCAGCGCCGGCAACCATGAGTGTTGCTTTCTTCAGATTTTTAATGATCTTTTTCTCTGCTGCAAAAAGGGTATCGTCTTCGGCTCCAAATTCTGGTATGGACATCAGTTCGCCTGCCACCGCAGCAGCGGGAGTCATCAGATCCAGTTCACCTTTCATGGCACGCTTCAGCATCATATCGACGGTCAGTAATCTGTTGATCTCATTGGTACCTTCAAAGATCCGGTTGATCCGCGCATCACGATAAGACCTGTCCATTGGCGCTTCGGCAGAAAAACCCATACCCCCATAAATCTGCACACCTTCATCCACCACATAGTCCAGGGCTTCTGAGCCCCACACTTTCAGGATTGCGCATTCAACAGCAAACTGCTCGGTCGACTTCAGCTTGGCCTTTCCTTCATCCATTCCTCCGGCAACCAACGCATCAAATGCATCGTCAATATTCTGGCCTGCCCGATAATTTGCCGACTCTACCGCATACACCTTAGTGGCCATCTCGGCCAGCTTATGCCTGATCGCCCCATATTTAGAGATCTGGCGGTCAAACTGCACCCGTTCATTAGCATATTTTACCGCAGTATTAATTACCGATTTTGAGGCGCCAATAGCGGCCGCGGCCAATTTAATACGTCCGATATTTAAGATGTTCACTGCAATCTTGAAGCCGTTCTGACGCTCGGAAAGCATGTTTTCTACGGGCACAGGGCAATCGTTAAAAAACACCTGCCTGGTAGAAGAGCCCTTGATTCCCATCTTATGCTCTTCCGGATTCATGGTGATGCCCCCAAATGTACGCTCGACAATAAATGCGGTTAAATTCGCATCGTCATCAATCTTGGCAAATACGATGAAAACATCCGCGAAGCCACCATTGGTGATCCACATTTTCTGTCCGTTGATCAGATAATGTTTGCCATCTTCAGCTAACCTGGCTTTCGTTTTACCAGAGTTGGCGTCTGATCCGGAGTTTGGTTCTGTCAGGCAATAAGCCGCCTTCCATTCACCCGTTCCCAGTTTAGGGATATATTTATTTTTCTGTTCTTCAGTTCCATAATACAGGATCGGTAATGTACCTATTCCTGTATGGGCTGATAAGGCTACAGCAAATGAATGTCCTGCACCGATCACATCAGCAACGAGCATCGACGTATTAAAGTTCTTTCCAAAGCCGCCATACGCTTCCGGAATGGATACCCCTAAAATGCCCAACTCACCTGCTTTATTCATCAATGAGATCATCAGCCCCTCTTCCTGCGCGTCGATGCGATCCAGATTAGGTTCAACTTCAGCAGCCAGAAAATCCCTGCAGGTTTGTGCAATCATCTTTTGCTCTTCATCAAATTCTTCAGGAATAAATACATCCTGATAAGTGGTCTCTGTTATCAAAAACTCGCCACCTTTAACTGTTTTTTTGTCTGTAGCTTCCATGTTTTTTCGTAGTTAGGTGTTAGCAGTTAGATGTTGGTAGTTAGTATACTAACTACCAACTACTTTTAAAGCATTTCAAAAATCCCGGCGGCCCCTTGTCCGGTACCCACGCACATAGTCACCATCCCGTATTTTTGATTTCTTCTTTTTAATTCATTAAATATTTGCACGGATAGCTTAGCTCCGGTACATCCCAGCGGATGTCCCAGTGCAATAGCTCCGCCATTCACATTTAAAATATCAGTATTCATATGCAGTTCCCGTATAACAGCCAGCGATTGTGAAGCAAATGCTTCATTCAGCTCAATCAGGTCAATCTGATCCAAAGTCATCCCCGCCTGTTTTAAGGCTTTGGGAATGGCATAAATTGGCCCGATTCCCATAATGCGTGGCGGCACCCCTGCAACGCCATAACTCACCAGGCGCGCAATTGGTTCAACGCCCAGCGCTTTCATTTTCTTCTCGGACACCACCAGTACAAAAGCAGCGCCATCCGAAGTCTGCGATGAATTGCCCGCTGTGACACAGCCATCTGCAGCAAAAACGGGTTTTAGTTTGGCGAGTTTTTCAACAGAAGTATCCCTCCGGGGGCCTTCATCCGTATCCACCACATAACTACGGTTTTGTTTTTTCATATCCCCATCCAGGTAATTCTCATTTACAGTGATGGGAAGAACCCTTTCTTTTAAATGGCCATTTTCAATAGCCTCGACAGCTTTCCGGTGCGACTGGAACGCAAACTCATCCTGGTCTTCCCTGCTCACTTTGTATTCACTTGCTACCGCTTCGGCAGTCAGCCCCATACCCCAGTACCAATCCGGATTGGTCTTTGCCACATCTGCATTGGGAACAATCTTCCATCCGCCAAACGGCATCCCCGACATCACTTCAACCCCACCGGCAATGATGCAATCGGCCATGCCACTTTTGATCTTGGCAACAGCGGTGGCAATGGTTTCTAGTCCCGATGCACAATACCTGTTTACGGTTACCCCAGGCACCTTATCGGTGTCTAATCCCATTAATGAGACCATACGACCTATATTCAGGCCCTGTTCGGCCTCAGGCGTTGCATTCCCAACAATGACATCATCGATCTCTTCCTTTTGCAGGTTAGGCACCGAAGCCACCAGCGCCCTGATCACTTCTGCAGCCAGGTCGTCGGCCCTTGTAAAACGAAATACACCACGGGGGGCCTTGCCCACTGCCGTACGATATCCTGCTATAATATATGCTTCCATTTTCTAGTAGTTAGATATTAGTAGTTAGTAGTTAGATATTAGTAGCTAGACAGGCACAGATGTAAGGGAACATCTAAGCTTACATCTAATTCCTTAAAGGCTTCCCCTTGGTGACTATGCTCTGTATACGCTCTAAAGTCTTCCGTTCGCCGCAAAGCGATAAAAACGCTTCCCTTTCCAGGTCAAGCAGATACTGCTCCGTCACTTCGGTCGGTGCCGACAGGTCGCCGCCACACATTACCCAGCCCAGCTTCTCAGAAATCTTCTTATCGTGCTCAGAAATATAATGCCCCGAATACATCGTATTGGCTCCTGCGTAAACGATGCCCAATCCTTGTTTACCTAAAACTTTAATGTCTTTTCGTCGTACCGGCTGGGTATATCCCGCATCGGCGAGTTCAATAGCTTTGGCTTTGGCATCAGCAATCAGCCTGCTTCTGTTCACCGAGATGGCATATTTATCCTTTTGCAGGTAGCCCAGTTCAAAGGCCTCTACAGCCGATGTAGAAACTTTTGCCATACCAATGGTCAGGAACCTTTCCCTCAATACGTTTTGTACAATCTGGTCATCCCCATATTCATCGGATGCACGCAGGGCGAACTCCTTTGTACCTCCACCGCCAGGGATCACGCCCACACCGAATTCAACCAGTCCCATATATGTTTCGGCGTTCAGCTGTACATGATCCGCATGTAAGCTAAATTCACAACCGCCCCCCAGTGTCAGGTTATGCGGTGCCACCACTACCGGGATGGAAGAGTACCTGATGCGCATTGATGTGTTCTGGAACATCCTGATGGCCAGGTTCAATTCCTCCCATTCCTGCTCTACTGCCATCATGAAGATCATCCCTACATTGGCTCCGGCAGAAAAATTGGCCCCATCATTTCCAATAACCACGCCGCGATATTCCTTCTCTGCCATATCAATCGCTTTGTTTATCGCCTGCAAAGTATCTCCGCCAATCGTATTCATCTTAGAATGGAACTCTACGTTGATGATGCCATCACCAAGGTCAATGATCGAAGCACCGGCATTTTTCCAGATCATTTTATTGGCCCTTAAGTGATCAAGGATGATAAATTGGTCGGTACCAGGAACGCGTTTATAGCTTTTGGAAGGAATATCATAATATTTCTTGATTCCATCTTCTACCTTATAAAATGATGCATTTCCGGCCGCAAGCATTTCGTGGACCCAGGCCGCAGCCTTGTGTCCATACTGCTCCATGCCTGCTATAGCTTCGGCAACGCCCACCGCATCCCAGACTTCAAATGGACCCAGGTCCCATCCAAAACCGGCACGCATCGCGTCATCAATTCTATATAATTCATCAGAGATCTCAGGAATCCTGTCAGACACATATTCAAACAGGCCAAAGAAAGAAGCCCTGAACAACTCTGCTGCTTTATCGTTCCCCGCCGCAAAGACCTTCATTCTATCCTTTACATCGTCGATAGACTTCGTCTGATCCAGCGTAGCAGATTTTACTTTAACCTGAGGCCTGTATTCCAGGGTTTTCAGGTCGAGGGCCAGTATCTCTGTTTTGCCATCGGCAGATTTTGTTTTCTTATAAAAGCCCTGTCCGGTTTTATCCCCCAGCCATTTGTTGGCCTCCATCTTTTCCACATATGCCGGCAGTTTAAACAGATCGTGTGCTTTATCATCCGGACAATTGTCATACAGGCCTTTCGATACCTTGATCATGGTATCCAACCCTACTACATCTGTGGTACGGAATGTAGCCGATTTTGGGCGCCCTAAAGCCGGCCCCGTAAACTTATCTACCTCCTCAACCGTCAGCCCCATTTTCTCTACCAGGTGTAGTAACGACATGATGGAATACACGCCTACCCTATTGGCAATAAAAGCAGGAGTATCTTTACATAAAACAGTGGTTTTACCGAGAAACTT
>CAMLDJ010000381.1 GCA_946478755.1 uncultured Pedobacter sp.
GAGCCCACTCAAATGAACCTGGCCATTGCAGAGCGTGGTCTTCTGGTACTGGACTGTATTTCGTATGGCAAAGCAGGACATGCAGCACGGGAAGAGGGCGACAATGCCATTTATAAAGCATTGAAAGATATCGACTGGTTTCGCAATTATCGCTTTTCAAAAGTATCGGAAATGTTTGGCCCGCTAAAAATGTCAGTTACGATTATTAATGCCGGTTCGCAGCACAATGTGGTACCTGCAACCTGTAGCTTTACGGTTGATGTGCGGGTAACAGATGCTTATACGAACGAAGAGGTGTTAAAAATCATCCGTACAAACGTGGATTGTGAGGTAAAAGCCCGATCAGTAAGGCTAAAACCCTCTTCCATTGACAAAGGGCACCAGATCGTGAAATCTGGCCTGGCATTGGGAAGAACAACTTATGGTTCTCCTACCACCTCAGATCAGGCGTTGCTGAATATTCCTTCACTGAAAGTAGGGCCGGGAGATTCTGCAAGATCACACATGGCGGATGAGTATGTTCATATCAACGAGGTCGAAGAAGGTATTGAGCTTTATATAAAAATGCTTGAACCCGTTTTAAAAGGGGAAGGCATTTAATTTTAAAAACTAGTCTCCCTAAAGGGAGCGTAATACGAGATACATGAAGATCTGGCAAAAAAACATTGATGTTAATAAGGATATTGAAACATTTACAGTAGGTAAGGACAGGGAACTGGATCTGCAAATGGCTGCTTTTGACGTTCTGGGCTCACTCGCGCATGTAGAAATGCTCGAAAGCATTGGCTTGCTTACCGCGGAAGAACTTGCCGACATACAACTGGAACTGAAGAACATTTATGCGGAAATAGCTGCTGGAAAGTTTGTGATTGAAGATACGGTGGAAGATGTGCACTCACAGGTGGAGTGGTTGCTCACGCAACGAATAGGGGAGGCAGGTAAGAAGATACATAGCGGACGATCGCGTAACGACCAGGTGCTGGTCGACCTGAAACTGTACTTTAGAAGCTGTATTGAAGAACTGGTGGGAAACACCAATGTCCTGTTCGGACAGTTGATCGCATTGAGCAATACCCATAAAGATAAGTTGCTGCCAGGTTATACGCACTTGCAGATTGCCATGCCTTCTTCATTCGGGCTATGGTTTGGGGCCTATGCGGAAAGCCTGGTGGATGATATGGAGCTAATGCTGGCCGCCTGGAAGGTCTGTAATAAAAACCCGCTCGGCTCTGCTGCAGGTTATGGCTCCTCATTTCCTTTAAACAGAACCATGACCACACAGCTGCTGGGCTTCGACCGTTTGAATTACAATGTGGTCTATGCGCAAATGGGCAGGGGTAAAACAGAACGGATATTGGCACAGGCGATGTCGTCTGTTGCAGCATCCTTAGCAAAAATGGCCATGGATGTTTGCCTGTTCATCAATCAGAATTTTGGATTCATCAGTTTTCCGGATGAGCTGACTACCGGATCGAGCATCATGCCCCATAAAAAGAATCCGGATGTATTTGAATTGATCCGTTCCCGCTGCAATAAGATTCAGGCTTTGCCCAATGAGATCGCTTTAATGATCACAAACCTGCCTTCAGGCTATCACCGGGACCTTCAGCTGTTGAAAGAAAATCTGTTTCCGGCGATAACGTCTTTAAATGAGTGTCTGGAGATGACCACTTTTATGCTGCAGCATATCCATGTTAAGGATCACATTCTGGACGACAAAAAATACGCTTATTTGTTTAGCGTAGAAGTTGTAAATGAACTTGCTTTAAACGGTACGCCTTTCAGAGAAGCTTATAAAATTGTTGGCGAGTCTATTGATAATGGTACTTTTGTTCCCGGTAAGGCAGTAAATCATACCCACGAAGGAAGTATAGGGAATCTGTGCAATGCCGAGATCGAGAACATGATGGCTGAAGTATTGTCACAGTTTAAATTTGAGACGACGCATACTGCGATAGCGAAATTGCTGGCTTAAGCCAGTTGATACCAAATTAGAAGGCCGGAGGATCATCAGATTTCCGGCCTTTTTGTTATTTAAACTCTGATGTTTTATGGAATTCAATATCAGGATAATCCCGCATGGTCATATTGATCATGAATTCGTTATCTGCAAGGTAAACCGGATTGCCGTCTTTATCTTCACCAATATGCTGTTGTTTTCTTTTTAGAAATTCTGCAAGTTTGGTCTTGTCTTTTGAGGTCACCCAATTTGAACGGGTATAACTTAGCATCCTGAACGCAGCTTTTGCGCCGTATTCATGCTCGAGGCGAAAGGCGATCACTTCAAACTGCAGTTCACCTACTGCTCCAACCACCTTACGGTTTCCGGGCTGCATGATAAACAATTGTGCTACGCCTTCTTCAGTAAGCTGTTGTATGCCCTTTTCCAGCTGTTTCGTCTTTAATGGATCTCTGTTCTCCAGTTCCTTAAATATCTCAGGAGAGAAGCTGGGAATGCCTTTAAATTGAAGCCTTTCTCCTTCAGTCAGCGTATCTCCTATTTTGAAGTTGCCACTGTCGTACAGGCCAACCACATCACCCGGCCAGGCCTCTTCAACAATGCTCTTTTCGTTGGCCATGAAGTCCATGGGATTGGAGAATTTTAGCTTTTTATCCTGGCGCGTATGGTAGTAGAACTTGTTGCGTTCAAATTTGCCGGAACAGATTCTCAGGAAGGCAATCCTGTCCCGGTGCTTAGGATCAAGATTGGCATGGATCTTAAATACGAAGCCAGAGAAGTTCTTTTCTTCTGCTGCCACCTCACGTTGTTCGGCGTCACGTCCTTTAGGACTCGGAGCGATATTGATAAAGGTATCCAGGAGTTCCTTAATCCCAAAATTATTGATGGCACTGCCAAAAAATACCGGGGCTAACAAGCCTTCTGTATACATGCTTTTGTCCAGATCTCCATAAACGCCATGTACCAGCTCAAGGTCGCCTTTTAACCCGCCAAGCTCCTTAGGCTTTAAGAATTTAGTCAGCTTCTCATCGTTCAGGTCGTTCACTTCAATAACGGGCTCACTGATTTTTGTTTTATCCGGCTCAAACAGATTTAAGTGTTTGTTATAGATGCTGTAGACGCCCTTAAAGGTATGTCCCTGACCAATAGGCCAGGATAATGGGCAGAGGCTGATGTTCAACTTGCTCTCTATTTCATCCAGCAGATCGAAGGCATCCTTACCTTCACGGTCCATTTTATTGATGAAGATAATTACCGGGGTATTGCGCATTCTGCACACGGACATCAGTTTTTCGGTTTGTTCTTCCACACCCTTTACGCAGTCTACGACCAGGATTACACTGTCTACGGCCGACAATGTCCGGTAAGTGTCTTCCGCGAAATCCTTGTGGCCGGGTGTATCTAAAATATTGATGCGCTTATTTTTATATTCAAAGCCCATAACAGAAGTAGCTACCGAGATTCCGCGCTGTTTTTCAATTTCCATGAAGTCAGAGGTGTTACTTTGGTTGGCCTTGTTGCGCTTTACCGCTCCGGCTGTATTAATGGCACCGCCAAAAAGCAGGAATTTTTCTGTTAAGGTGGTTTTACCGGCATCCGGGTGACTGATGATGGCGAATGTTTTTCGTTTTTCTATTTCTGGGTGAATCATAAAGAATTAAGCCTGTGCGCTTGATGCGGCTGCAAAGATAATTATAATATATAAAAGAAAAACCGGCGATTACAATCGCCGGTTTTTCAGAATTAGCCTGGTTGATTAGCCTCTTCCCCCGCCACGGCTGGGTCTTGAGCCTCCGGATCCCCTGCCTTCGCTACTTCTTGAAGGCTGCGGACTTTGTTGTACCCGTTCAGGTCTTTGCATTTGAGGCTGTGCCGGCCTGCTTTCCTGACGCTGTGGTTGCTCCTGCCTTGGCTGAGGGCGTGGTGCTTCCGCTCTTTGCATTGGGCGTTCAGCGCGTTGCTGACGCTCTGCTCGTTGCTGACGCTCCATTTGTTGCTGCGGGGCAGATTGCATTTGCTGTGGCCTTTGCATCTGACGTTCCCTTGTAGGTGCTGCCCTTTCTGTTCTTTGAGGTTGTGTTGTTCCTGTAGGGCTTTGTGTTCTCGTAGGCCTTGAATTGTTGCCATCATCGGGTCTGCTCTCCCTTGTTGAAGGATTTACACCTGTTCTGTTGACATTTCCACGGTTTTCAGTTCTTGAAGGACGCGCAGATGTGGATCCGTTGCGACTACCCCTCATTGTAGTATAGCCCTCCCCTTTGATGGCTTCCCTTGGTGCAGCACTGGCATTGGAGCTTCCTCTGCTTGGTCTTGGTGTATAAATGTTCACACTATTTCCATTGATGCTGCTCCTGCTTGGTCTGCCTGTGTTGTTTACATTATAGACCCTCACGTCCTGTCTTGTTGCACGTCTGATATCATCAGCCCTGGGGCCGGTATAGTAAGTGCGCCTGTTGCGTACGTAGGTGTTGTTAATGATCGTGGTATTATTGATGATCACCACATTTCTCCGAGAGTAATATCTTGGGAATCTGTCGTAATAAATGTTTCTCTGGGGAACAAATACCCACCAGAGATCGGGAATGTTAAAGTTAATGTTGACATGCATACCAGGGCCAAGTGGTGCCCAGCCATAATAGCCACCGCCGCTCCTCCAGCTTACCCAGGCCGGACCCCACACGGTGTCAGGAATCCAAACCCACTCATTATAACGGTTATATACCCATCTTCCATAATGGAAAGGGCCCCATCCCCAGTCATAGTCAGATACCCAGGTATTGCCATATTCTGTCATTACCCAGCGACCGTTTGAATAGTAAGGCCTGAAGTCTCCCTGTTCCACATCTGGCCGCCAAACGTATCCATATTGCGGATCCTGTATCCAGGTTCCATAAGGAGACAGCTCATCGTAGAAAGATTGCAAAGACACATCTTCCCCCTGCGCCATAACCTTTTGTGTTGTTCCGGTTAGCAGGAGCATAAGCCCAAGCACAATAGCCGGTAATTTGATCATGTTTTTCATTTTGTGTGTGTGTTTAATTTACCTAACGCTTTTACTATATCAATTTGAGTTCCAAAGT
>CAMLDJ010000382.1 GCA_946478755.1 uncultured Pedobacter sp.
TCCCTATTTGTCTCGGCATGAACCATATTGTTGGCCGGAAAATTAACATGAACATATCTTTCAGCTTCTGTTGCTTCTCTGATACCGATAGTTTTATTTTTAAGATCATTTATATCTTTCAAATGATCTTCGCTATTTACTACCGCACATAATCTAAAATGTAGATAAGGATTACTGAATTCAAGGATATGCCTGCGCGAAGGAGTAACAGTTACCGCCGAACAGATAAGATCAAGCTCTCCTTTAAATAGTTTTTCAAGAATGGTAGCCCACAATGAAACCTCATACTCAACCTCTAAGTCAAGATGCTCAGTTATGGCTTTCATTAAATCAACTTCGAAACCTTCAAATTTTTCAGAATTATAATCTGAATGCATTGGAAATGGAGCTGCAGAATCTAATCCGACTTTCAATATCTTTTTTGGTTCCATAGATTGAGAGTTAACTAAATAACATTCGAATGAGGCTAAAATACACCTTTTCAACAACAGTATAACAAAAAAACCTTAAAACAAGTAAAATGTTTGGGGTAATTATTGCTTTTTATTCATTTACAATACATTAAAATCACACCAATTGTACATTTTATTTAAAAAACATAAAAAAACAAATATTCAACGTTTTGTTTAAACATAAATCTCATTAATAACCTGCACATTTTGTAATATTGTAAATGCTCGATTCTTTTAAAAAACAAACACTAAAGTTAGATAAGAAAGCAGCTTTAGCAAAAGCAGAGCACTATTGTGCATATCAGGAGAGGTCACAACAGGAAATCAGGAGCAAGCTTTATGAATGGGGACTTTGGAAAGATGAGGTTGAGGAACTCATTTCAGAACTTATACAAACAAACTTTTTAAACGAGGAACGCTTTACAATGGCGTATGTTTCTGGAAAATTTAAGATAAAAAAATGGGGTAAGATGAAAATCAAACAAGGTCTTAAATTAAAAGGGGTAACTGAAAAGATGATTTCGAATGCGTTAAAAACAATAGATTATGATGAATATTTAGAAACTATACTTGTTTTAGCGAATAAAAAACTACCTGCTATTAAAGAAAAGGAAGATTATAAGAGAAGGTATAAGCTTACCACCTACCTTATGAGCAAGGGGTTTGAAAGTAATTTAATCTCGGAAGTACTACAGGCCAATGGCTTAGCCTAACCGCAGCATTTTTTATAAAAAAATAACTTGACAGTATTGCAAAAGTATTTATATTTGCAATCCCAAACGGAAACAAGGTTAATTCATTAATTATTGTTTAAAAAAGGGAGTCATTGGATAATGATTTATGAAACCAATGCGAAAGTAGCTCAGTTGGTAGAGCACGACCTTGCCAAGGTCGGGGTCGCGAGTTCGAATCTCGTCTTTCGCTCTAAATGCCTTCAATACCAGGAAGACATTTATAAAATTAATCTCATCGATACTTTATTGATAGCGATTATGCTCAGATGGTGGAACTGGTAGACACGCAGGACTTAAAATCCTGTGACCTTAAAAGTCGTGCGGGTTCGATTCCCGCTCTGAGTACAGTAAAATTTAAAACCCCTTGTAAAGCATATTTACAAGGGGTTTTTGTTTTGGTAATAATTTATTTCAATGATAAATCTTACATTTCCCTGTTTATACTCTTTTGTATAAATAAGGCAAAGGGGGTATCTTTGTATTATATTTTAATGTTTCAAAAAATACCTGGACATGAAAGAAGCACAAGATCCCATCGAACAAGCCGTATTAAATGAATACAAATACGGATTTGTAACGGATATAGATACGGATGCAATTCCGAAAGGGCTTAACGAGGATGTTATCCGGATGATCTCTCAGAAAAAGAATGAACCGGAATGGCTGCTCGAATGGCGGCTTAAGGCCTATGCGCATTGGTTGCAGATGGAGGAACCCACCTGGCCAAATGTCAAATACCCGAAAATCAATTATCAGGACATCATTTACTACGCTGCTCCAAAGCCAAAGAAACAGCTGAACAGCCTGGATGAAGTAGATCCCGAGCTGTTAAGTACCTTCGAAAAGCTGGGAATCTCCTTGTCTGAACAGAAACGCCTGAGTGGTGTGGCGGTCGACGTGGTGATGGACAGTGTTTCTATTGCAACCTCTTTTAAACAGCAATTGTCAGAAATAGGGGTGATCTTTTGCTCGATTAGTGAAGCCATACAACAGCATCCCGAACTGGTAAAAAAGCACATGGGCTCCGTGGTACCTATGACCGACAATTATTTCGCTGCATTAAATTCTGCGGTATTCACGGATGGATCTTTCTGCTATATCCCCAAAGGTGTGCGCTGCCCGATGGAGCTGTCGACCTACTTCCGCATCAATGCAGAAAACAGCGGGCAGTTTGAAAGGACGCTGATCATCGCTGAGGATGAAAGCTATGTAAGCTACCTGGAAGGATGTACTGCGCCTATGCGGGATGAAAATCAGCTGCATGCCGCGGTTGTAGAACTGATTGCGATGGAAAAAGCAGAGATTAAGTATTCTACCGTGCAGAACTGGTATCCTGGGGATAAAGAAGGCCTGGGTGGTATTTATAATTTTGTAACTAAAAGAGGGATATGTAAGGGCGATCACTCCAAGATCTCCTGGACACAGGTAGAAACGGGCTCTGCCATCACCTGGAAATATCCAAGTGTCATCTTAAAAGGCGATCATACAATCGGCGAGTTTTATTCAGTCGCTTTTACCAATAACCATCAGCAGGCTGATACTGGTACAAAAATGATCCACCTGGGCAAAAATACCAGGAGCAGGATTGTAGCAAAAGGGATTTCGGCAGGATACAGTCAGAATAGTTATCGCGGATTGGTGCGGACAAGCAAGCAGGCACTGAACGCACGTAATTATTCGCAATGCGACTCCCTGCTGCTGGGCGACAAGTGCGGAGCACATACCTTCCCATATATAGAAGCAAAAAATAAAACAACCATAGTAGAGCATGAAGCCACTACCTCAAAGATCGGGGAAGATCAGCTGTTCTATTGCAGGCAAAGGGGCATTGATCCCGAAGCTGCAGTAGCACTGATCGTAAATGGATTTGCCAAAGAAGTCATGAACCAGCTACCTATGGAATTTGCTATAGAAGCACAAAAGCTGCTGGCCATCAGTATGGAAGGTAGCGTAGGCTAAGGCCGGTTAAATAGAAAATTAGATGCATATGTTGTCAATTAAGAATATACACGCAAACGTAGAAGGTAAAGAGATCTTAAAAGGGATTGACCTGGAAATAAAAGCGGGAGAAGTACACGCCATTATGGGTCCAAATGGTTCGGGTAAAAGTACCCTCGCCTCCGTTTTGGCAGGTAGGGAAGAATATGAAGTCACCGCCGGTGAGGTAAGCTTTTTAAATAATGATCTGCTCACACTGCCTCCGGAAGACCGGGCCCGGGAAGGGCTTTTTCTTGCCTTCCAATACCCGGTTGAAATACCTGGGGTAAGCACCACCAATTTCATCAAAGCAGCGGTGAATGAAAAGCGTAAATACCATGATCTGGAACCGCTCGATTCGGTTGCTTTTTTAAAGATCATGAAAGAGAAAATGAAGCTGGTGGAAATTGACCAGTCGCTCTTAAGCCGCTCCATCAATGAGGGCTTTTCAGGAGGAGAAAAGAAGCGGAACGAGATCTTCCAGATGGCCATGCTTGAACCTAAATTGGCCATATTGGATGAAACTGATTCCGGTCTGGATATCGATGCGCTCCGCATCGTGGCAAAAGGCATTAACAAACTGCGTAACCCCGACAGTGCTGTATTGGTCATTACCCATTATCAGCGCTTGCTGGATTATATACAGCCTGATTTTGTACATGTTTTATACAATGGCCGGATTGTAAGGTCGGGCACAAAGGAACTGGCACTGGAACTGGAAGAAAAAGGCTACGATTTTATTACGGAGGATGTGATTTAACTGCAGAATAGCAGATTTTAAAGCAAGACACAATGATTGATCTAACTTATTTTAAAGCACAATTTGAGCAGCTGCAGCAGGAAGACCCTGATGAGCATATGAGCGCGGTCAGAAAGGAAAGCTTTGACAAATTTAACAAAGCCGGCTTGCCTACATACCGTACCGAAGAGTGGAAATATACCGCGATCAGCAGCTTGTTTAACCAAAGCTATGGGCATAGCGGTCATACCCTTACCGCTGCTGATGTAGATCCGCTGCGGATGCCTGGTCATCATAAAGCCAATGAACTCGTATTTGTGAATGGCCGTTTTGATGCTGCGCTTTCTACTGTCCGTTCTCCTGATGCCGAAATGACTGTTTTAGGCTTAAAAGAAGCTGCAAATGGTCGCTACAAAGATCTGGTGGACAAATACCTGAACAGCAGCAGCGTCTATATCAAAGATGGGATCCATGCACTGAACGGCGCCTTTATCGAAGAGGGAGCTTTCATTCATATCCATAAAAATAAGATACCAGAACACCCGCTATATGTATACCATCTGTTAGACAGCAGGGTACAGCCCACCCTGGCACAGCCGCGAAGTTTAATCTATGTCGACGAAAACAGCAGCCTGCAGTTAACAGAAACGCATGCCACACTGGGTAGTTCAGATAGTTTTAGCAATGCCGTTATGGAAATAGTGGTCGAACAAAATGCTTTTGTAGAATATTATAAGATCCAGAATGACGGGGCTAATGCCAGCCAGGTGAGCACTACGCACATTACACAAGTGGGGAAAAGCTATGTGCATACCGTAACCGTAACCTTAAATGGCGGCATGGTACGCAACAACATGAACCTGATACTGGATGCGGCAGGGAATGAGACACACCTGTATGGCCTTTATCTGTTAAAAGGCAAGACCCATGCAGACAACCACACGCTGATCGACAACAGGCAGCCCAATTGTTTTAGCAATCAATTGTATAAAGGCATTGCCGATGATTCTTCAACAGCTGTATTTAATGGAAGGATTATGGTACAGCCGGATGCACAGAAGACCAATTCCTTTCAGTCGAACAAGAACATCCTCCTCTCTGATCAGGCAA
>CAMLDJ010000383.1 GCA_946478755.1 uncultured Pedobacter sp.
TCTTTGCCCGCATGGCCAGAATTATTGCCTTTGATTATGGAACCAAGCGTATCGGCATAGCCGTAACTGATCCCCTGCAGATTATTGCAACGGGACTCGATACCATACACCCTAAAGACATTCTGGAGTACCTGAAGAAATATCTGCTGACAGAACCGGTGGAAGCCTTTGTTTTTGGAGACCCAAAGCAAATGGACGGCAGCCCATCTGATTCTGCACAGCATGTTAAAGGATTTGCCAGAACGCTAAAAAAAAACTTCCCGGATATACCTCAGTATTGGATCGATGAACGTTTTACTTCCAAGCTGGCGCATCAGACCATTATGCAAAGCGGCTTAAAGAAACAAGACCGGAAAAATAAGGAAAGGGTAGATACCATATCAGCAACGATAATCCTGCAGTATTTCATGGAAAAACAGCGTTTATGAATTTAATTAACGAAGACATGCAGCAACTGCTGCTCAATTATTGTGAACCCGAAACCGAATTGCTGCAGCGGATAGACCGGGAAACCCATCTCAAAGTCCTGATGCCAAGAATGCTTTCCGGACATTACCAGGGCCGTGTGCTCAGTCTGCTCAGTAAGTTGGTAAGCCCCTCAAGAATCCTGGAGATCGGTACTTTTACTGGGTATGCTACGCTTTGCCTGGCCGAAGGATTAACTGACAAAGGGATAATTTATACCTTAGATATCAATGAGGAGCTGGAAGATTTGGTGCGCAGCAACTTTGCTGAATCCCCCTACAATGACAAAATCAAATACATCCTGGGTGATGCTACTGAAACAATCAGTACGTTGAAGGAGACATTTGACCTGGTTTTTATTGATGCCGACAAGAAGAACAATGGGAAGTATTATGACCTGATCTTCGACAGCCTCAGGCCCGGCGGTCTTGTTATTGTGGATAACGTACTGTGGAGTGGAAAAGTACTGGACAGCAAGCCTGACAAGGACACTAAAAATATCACTACATTTAACGATAAGATACTGGCAGACAAGCGGGTGGAAAAGCTAATCCTTCCCGTTAGGGACGGCCTGTTTGTCATCAGAAAAAAATAAACGCAATCACTGGCGCCAGGGCACATTGGCCTGCACCTGGCTTACAAAACCCATCAGTTAAACCGGACAAAATATTTAATTATAATGAACAATAGACTATTAGCTTTAGCATTACTGGCAGTTGTATTTTTTAGCGCCTGCTCCTCCAGAAAATATAGCCGCAACAACAAACAGATTGAAAAAGCTGCCAACAAGGCCAATCCCACAGCCAAATCCTACACAACGCTTAATTATATCGCCGAATTCAAAGCTGTCGCCATTGAGGAAATGAACAGATATGGCATCCCTGCCAGCATTACCCTGGCACAGGGCATTATCGAATCGGGAAGCGGCAACAGCAGTCTGGCCAAATATGCCAACAACCACTTTGGCATAAAATGCACATCAGACTGGAAAGGAAAGGGGTATTTCAAAGACGATGATAAAGCCGACGATTGCTTCAGGGTATATAAAGATGCAAGGGAATCTTATAAGGACCACTCTGAATTCCTGAAAAGAAAGCGCTACAGCTTTCTGTTTGAGCTGGACAAGAATGATTATAAAAACTGGGCCCTGGGCTTGAAGCAAGCGGGTTATGCGACGAATCCTAAATACCCGGACCTGTTGATCGGGGTAATAGACCGTTACCAGCTTTATCAGTATGATCAGCCCGAATCCGAAAAAGACAAAATCATACGCGAAGACAAAGTGTTTACAGAAATCAATGCAAACATCCCTCATGAAAAAAAGAAATTTACACCGGTAGAAGTTCCCCCTTCTAAGCAGATCGTAAAAACACCTGACACCTTACGGATCTCCGCCCCTGTAACGGAAGATAAACCTGTAGAAAACAATACCGCTCCGATTTTTAAACCAGGCAGCTATACGGTTAAACAGGGAGACACGCTTTATGGCATTTCCAAAAGGTTTAACGTCAGCATCGCCGAATTACAGACCTTAAACAACATGACCGATACCGGTATTAAAATAGGGCAAAAACTCATCTTAGTTAAATAATGTTAATATAATTTAGACAGGAGTCCTTATCTTGTAACTTTGTATTTAGATGAAGTTTTGTAGCCTTGCCCTCCTTCTTTACTGTTTAACATTTAAAGCGCTGGCCCAGCAGGGCTCGGTAAAGGGCTTTGTGGTAGACAAGGACTCCAAGCACCGCCTGGCGAAAGTTTACATTTACAATTCGGCCAACGATGAGGGTATTTACAATACCCCTAAAGGAGAATTTACCATTAAGGCCAATCCGGGCGATACGCTTTTTGCCGTATTACAGGGCTATGCATTGGACACCGTTGTCCTTAAAAGCCCGGCAGCCGTCTATTTTCAACTAAAATCTTTGGGTATTGCATTACGTGAAGTCGCCATTATAGGCGATAAATACACGCCAAGGGAACGCCATGAACAAACGTTAAGAGAATATAAGTACAAACTCGATAAAGGAAAAGCAAAAGACCTGCTTAACCTCGGACTGGGCGGTGCGGGCCTGGGCATAGACGCCATTTATAACCTGCTTAGCCGTGAAGGAAAAAATGCTCGTCATCTGCAAAAAATACTGGAAAGGGACTACAAAGAGGCCATTGTCGACTACCGGTTTAAACCTGATTATGTAAAACGGGTATTGCAGATCGGGGATTATGAAGCCGAGGATTTTATGCAGCAATACCGACCCACCTACGATTTTGTATTGAATGCTTCAGATTATGCTTTTGTGGTTTACCTCAGGAACAACTACGCCAATTACAAGCGTAATCCCTCCGCATTCCGCCTGCCTGCACTGCCTAAAATAATTATTGAAAAATTTTGAAGGCCTTCTTCTTTGTCGTAAAAAGAATACCGGCCAACGCAATGGCGATTTACCCTTTTATTCTGTTGAAAGACCCTGATCAGAAAGCCGACAAGACGCTGATCAACCATGAACGCATCCACCTGAGACAGCAGATCGAACTGTTAATACTGCCATTTTATCTGTTGTATCTTTTCAACTACCTCATTAACCTGATCAGATACAAAAACCATTACCTGGCCTATTTTAATATCCTGTTCGAAAAAGAAGCCTATGCCTGCGATCAGAACCTCGATTATCTGCAACAGCGCAAGCTTTTTTCCTGGTTAAAATATCGCTGAAACTGTGCTTTTGTACCGCTACTTATCCAATTAGTTTACTATTAAACTTTTAATAAGTCACTTTTTTGTTTTTCTTTGTAATAATGAAGAGTTTTTATCCCTACTTACTATTAGTTTTTTGCGGTACCACCAGCCTGTATGCTCAGGAGATCGACACCATCCCGATTAATACCAAAGGACTTGATATTAAACTAAAGCGCAGCCCCCTGCCTTCAAGAACGGGAACGATTCCTTTTAAACCTGTAGAAATCACTCCTGTAGTCATTGATGCAAAAGTAAATTACTGGAAAACCCGGACTTCTGTAGGTATCAATGTAAACCAGGCTACATTCTCCAACAACTGGAAGGGTGGTGGTGTAAATTCACTGGCAGTAGGTGGTTTGGTAAATTATAAGGCTGAATACAGTAAGGAAAGCTATAGCTATGTAAGCGAGGTGATCCTGGAATATGGTAAGATTAAGAACAAAGACCAGCTGCAAAAGAAAACCCGGGACAGGATTTTCTGGGACAACAAGGCCGCTTTGCAATTGTCTAAAAACTGGTACTTCTTCGGATCGGTCAACTTCGAGTCTCAATTTGATGCAGGTTTTTCTTATAAAAAAAACGCAGATGGTGATGAAGTAGCTAATCTCATTTCGAAATTCATGTCTCCAGGATACCTAACTGAATCTTTCGGTTTTGAATATAAACCCAATAAATTTTTCTCCACCCGAATCGGTACGGGTAGTGCACGCCAAACTTTTGTACTGGACACCGCCGTTTACGACATTCCAGATGACCCCACTAAGCCAATATTACCAAAATACGGTGTTGAATTTGGCAAGAAATTTAAAAATGAGCTGGCTTTCCAGATCGTAAGTAATTTTGAAAAAGAAGTTTTTACCAATACCGTGCTGAAAGCCAGATACCAGATGTTTATTCCTTACGACCGGTCACTTGTAAACGTGGATCATCGACTGGATGTCTCCATAACCTCTAAATTAAACCGGCTGATGAACGTTTCCCTTACGGGGGTGGGGTTATTTGACCGTGACAATGACACCGAGATACAGGGCAGTCAAACACTTGCACTGGGCGTAATGTTTGTCTTCCCACGCTAATACTTTTTAATTAACCCTCCCAGTTTCCTTCAAAAATTAATACCTTTGAAGCTACAAAATTGAACACTAAGCATTAAAGAAAATGTTTGAAAATTTACAGGATAAGCTAGATCGTGCGTTTAAAGTTTTAAAGGGACAGGGAAGCATTACAGAGATCAACGTGGCCGAGACCATGAAAGAGATCCGTAAGGCTTTGTTAGATGCCGACGTAAACTATAAAACAGCAAAAAGCTTTACCGACGAGGTAAAAGAAAAAGCATTAGGCTTAAATGTACTTACTGCGGTTTCTCCCGGTCAGTTACTGACCAAGGTGATGAACGATGAGCTTACGGCCTTAATGGGCGGTGAGGTGACCGAACTTGATCTTAAAGGAAATCCTACCATTATATTAATTGCAGGTTTAAACGGTGCGGGTAAAACCACATTTACCGGAAAGCTTGCTAACTTCCTTAAAAACAAAGGAAAAAAACCTTTACTGGTAGCCGGTGATGTTTACAGACCGGCGGCGGTTGATCAGTTGCAGATCCTTGGCGAGCAGATCGGGGTTCCAGTTTACGCTAACACCGCATCCAAAGACCCGGTTGCTATTGCCCTGGAAGGGATAGCTGAAGGTAAAAAACAAAATAACAACGTAATTATCATAGATACAGCAGGCCGTTTAGCGATAGACGAGCAGATGATGAACGAGATTGCCGCTGTAAAAGAAAGCACCAAACCTCATGA
>CAMLDJ010000384.1 GCA_946478755.1 uncultured Pedobacter sp.
CTCAAATAAGTTTTATAAAATCGTTACATCAAAAAAAGTACCGCAAAGAAAATGGGATGTTCATCATTGAAGGTATAAAATCTATTGAAGAATTTACGCAATCCAATTACCAGATCCACAGTATTTACTACCTTGCCCAATACCATTCCTTACTTCCGGCTTTGTCAGCAAATATAAAGTTATTTGAAGTAAACAACGCTGACCTGGACAAGATTAGTACATTACAAACTCCGCAGGGGATATTAGCTTTGGTACATCTTCCGAAGGCCCCTGTATTAGAGGTATCCGTATTAAAAAACACCTTTACTTTAGTACTGGATGGCGTCCAGGATCCGGGAAATATGGGTACAATAATTCGCACAGCAGATTGGTTTGGCTTTAAGCAGATCCTTTGCTCCCCCAATTGTGTAGAAGTTTACAATCCAAAAACGGTCCAGGCTACAATGGGTTCTTTGAGCCGCGTAAATGTCTTTTTCGAAGATCTCCCAACGGTCTTAAACACCGTTAAACTACCCATCTTCGGTGCGGTATTGAATGGAAAAAGCCTATATAAATCCGATTGGGGTAAGGAAGGACTGCTGATCCTGGGGAACGAAGGACAGGGAATTAGTCCCGAGGTGATGAAATTAATTACAAATCCGGTAACCATTCCCAGGGTTGGGGGCGCTGAGTCTTTGAACGTTGCCATTTCTGCGGCAATTTTATGTGCAGATATTAGCAGAAATTTTCATAAATAAATTGCATCCTAATATATAATTGTTATTTTTGCAGCCTGAATTTCAACAGGTCGAGTGGCCGAGTGGCTAGGCAGAGGTCTGCAAAACCTCGTACAGCGGTTCGAATCCGCTCTCGACCTCCAGATTTATTAATAAATAAAAAAGATTGACATGGCAGTTACCAGATTAAAAAGAAAAGACAGAAGAAATAAAACTTTCGCAAAATTAGATGTGAAATTTTTAAAATTAGCTACCAACATTGAATTGGGTAGCAGATCAAGACAGTCAAGCAAAGATCAGTTGGCAAAAAACAATGCTGTTTTAGCTCAACTTACTGCTAAAGCATAAGCTTCTTTTTTCAAAAGCATAAAGCACTTCTGTGATTACAGAGGTGCTTTTTTGTACCCGAAAACATTTATTCGTCAAGCTTTACGATTATGGCTTCGTCGCCGGCCAGAATAAGTTTGTTTTCCACCCGTACCCCTTCAAGCTCCGGCGAGGTAGCGATCTCAATTGTTCCTTTTAAAGCGGCATGCTGCATTTCAAAATAGCAGGGTCGGTGACTTAGGTTCAGAACAATTAAGAAAGTCTTTTCGCCTTCCGCATATCTGGTAAAAGCCAGCATCTGCTGATCGGCAAGCACCAGTTTATAATTTCCTGTTCTCAATGAAGTCTCCTTCTGACGGAATTCGATTAATCGCTTATAGAAAGAAAGCATGGAATATGGATCCGCCCGCTGAGCCTTGGCATTTTGCCTTGGATACGCATAATCTATTCTCAACCAAGGTGTTCCATCTGTAAATCCTGCATGATCCTTATAATTCCATTGCATGGGTGTCCTGCAGGGATCACGGCTTAGGTTTTTATCCGGCATGTTTAATCCCTGGGGGTCCTGTATTTCCTCAAATGGTATGGGCACATCACGCATTCCGATTTCTTCTCCGTAATAAATTGTTGGTGTTCCCCGTAAGGTTAGCAGCAGCATCGCCGCCACCCGGGCTTGCTCCAGACCTATACGGCTGACCACTCTGGGCCTGTCATGGTTACCCAGTACCCAGTTTGGCCAGGCTCCGGCCGGAAGTGCTGTTTCATATTCATCAATGCCCGCCGCTATGGCCTGTGGGTCCCAGGGCAGAGAAAGCAGCATAAAATTGAATGGTAGATGCGCACCATTGTTTGCCGGACCATAGTAGGCCATCAGGCGGTCAACAGGCAGATAAAGCTCGGCAATCATCATCCTGTCGTCATACTCGTCCAATACGGCCCTCATTTTGCGAACGATATCATGCACCTCAGGCTGATCTGTCGAATAAGCTGGGATCAGTTGCTCATGGGTCGGCAAATGCTGCTGATAATCGGGGTTAACCGGATTATCGCGTAAATGCTCGTCTTTGATCATGTACCACATGACATCGATACGAAAGCCATCAACCCCTCTTGCTAACCAAAAACGCATGACATTTAGCATGGCATCCTGCACTGCCGGATTGCGCCAGTTTAAATCCGGTTGTTCTTTCAAAAAGGCATGATAATAATATTGTTGTGTCTTTTCATCCCACTCCCAGGCATTACCGCCAAAAACACTCAGCCAGTTGTTAGGTAAGGAGCCATCTGCCGGGCGATCCCGCCAAATGTACCAGTTGCGCTTAGGATTATCCCGGGATGAGCGCGATTCAAGAAACCAGGGGTGCTGATCTGAAGTGTGGTTGGGTACCAGATCCAATATCAGCTTCAGCCCGCGCTTATGTACTTCAGAAACGAGCTCATCAAAGTCTATTAAGGACCCGAATAAAGGATGTATATTCTCGTAGTCCGAGATGTCATACCCAAAATCGGCCATCGGCGACGGGTATATCGGCGAGAGCCAGACTGCCTGTATGCCAAGCCATTTTAAATAATTAAGCCGGCTTATAATACCTTTCAGGTCGCCAACACCATCACCATTACTGTCTTGAAAAGACCTGGGGTAGATCTGATAAATAACTCCCTTATGCCACCAAAGTTCGTTTTCCATGCTGTCATCTTTATTCAACTATTCCCGATTAACGCCCCCCAAGTAAACCGTAATCAGGATTACTTAACAACAGCATCTTTGTTCGATTGTTTGACTGGTAATTTCCTGAGGAAGCCTGAAAGATGAAATTGGCGGAAATTTAGATATCCCCGGCCTGTATTTTGCTTAAATTGTTGTAAAAAAGATAAAGTTCTTCTAAGGTGGCAATCAGCACCATTACTACTCCATTTTTTAACAACCGCTCACCGAAATCAGCGATTGGCTGCCCTTTCATGCTGGCCCACAATTCCAGGCTACGCAACAGCAAGCGGCAGCATTCCATTTTGCAGAGATCCTGCTCTTCCATCATTCCACCCGGATCAGCAAGCATCCGCATCTGCACGCCGCTTTTGATCGCAGCATATTGCGTCTTTATTTCATCGATTTCGAAATCAGGCTCATAAGGACGATCATTTTCCAGTACAGCAAGCAGTCTCTCGTAATGATCAAGATCGTTTACACGGTGTGATGTCATTTTTTTTCAGTTAAATTATTAATTTATCTGCCTTAATTCATAAAATTTTGACGGGCACCGGCAAAACTACGTCTTCTAATTTATTTATAGAAAACATTTATTTTGTAACAAAAATCAATATTTTGAGATGTGATATTGTATGATGTATCCAGCGTTTATACTTCGATAGCTTTAGGGCTTAACCAATTCTTTACAGATCTTTTTTACAATACCAGGTCCTTCGTATATAAAACCGGTATACAATTGAATAAGGGATGCGCCGGCTTCCAGTTTATCTTTGGCATCCTGCGGAGAATGAATACCACCTACCCCTATGATCGGGAAAGCTCTATTTGATTTATCAGCTAAATATTTGATCACTTCAGTAGAACGCTGAGTCAGGGGCTTGCCACTCAAACCTCCGGTTTCTTTGGTTAATTTTTCAGGTGTATACAGGCCGTTCCTGTCTATGGTCGTATTGGTTGCAATCACTCCGGCAATGCCAGTTTGCAATACAATTTCTACGATGTCGTCCAGTTGCTCATTGGTTAAGTCGGGCGCGATCTTTAACAAAATCGGCCTCGATATATCATTTTTATTATTCCGTTGCTGCAAGGTGTTCAAAAGATTCATTAGTGGTTCTTTTTCCTGCAACTCCCTCAATCCCGGGGTATTTGGCGAGCTTACGTTCACTACAAAATAATCAACCACATCAAACAGACAGTCGAAGCACTTGATGTAATCGCTCACTGCATCTTCATTGGGGGTATTTTTGTTTTTTCCGATGTTACCACCGATAACAATATCGCTGTGCTTATTTCTTAGCAATCTTAACCGCTCCGCAAGCGTATCTACTCCCTTATTGTTGAAACCCATCCGGTTGATCAGCGCGGCATCGTCTTCCAAACGGAACATCCTGGGTTTATCGTTCCCTGGTTGTGGCAATGGTGTTACGGTACCGACTTCTATAAAACCAAAGCCCAGGTTGCTCAAAGCCTCTATATATTCGCCATTCTTATCAAAACCTGCAGCCAGCCCAACCGGATTTTTAAATTTAATTCCAAAGACCTCGCGCTCCAGCCCTTTAATATTGATATCAAAGCTGCTGCGTAGGATGGTTTTACCCAGGGGGAAATGATCGTGAAACCATTTCAATCGCTTTACGACGAAATAGTGCACCCTTTCCGGGTCGAACTGGAAAAATATAGGTTTAATGAGCTGATACATGGTACGAAGATAAGGAACGTTTTTAAATTCCGTTAAATTTCGCTGCAAAGTTGTATTTTTGCAGCCAAATGATTTCTATAAACGACTTAACATTCCTGCTGGGCTCCAGAGCCTTATATGACGAAGCAGACTGGCACATTAAACCTGGAGAGAGAATTGGACTGATTGGTGCCAATGGAACGGGAAAATCGACCTTACTAAAAATAATTGTTGGAGAGTATGCGCCTTCATCGGGTTCCATTTCCATGTCGAAAGACCTGAAAATCGGCTACCTGAACCAGGATTTACTTTCTTATGATTCACATCATACTATTTTGCACGTGGCGATGGAGGCTTTTGAACGCCAAAACCAGTTGCATGATGAGATTGAAGAACTCCTTAAAAAAATTGAGACAGATTATTCTGAAGAGGTTTTAAATAAACTGAGCGACAAGCAGCAGGAGTTTGAGGCATTGGACGGATATAATATTGAATACCGGGCAAATGAGATCCTGGCAGGTCTGGGCTTTAGTACCCAGGACCAGCTGCG
>CAMLDJ010000385.1 GCA_946478755.1 uncultured Pedobacter sp.
CGAATTTAATCACCCGGTTACTCGAAAAATCGCTGATGTAAAGATTATTGAACGCATCCATCCATACCCCGGCTGGTGTAACCTGATTCGGACTGGTTCCCGGCCCATTTCCACCTGCAATGATGGTACCGATAAGTGAGCCAGCGCTCCATTTTTGTACGCTGTTACCTGTATAATCTGTAACATAAATATTGCCGCTGCCATCTACAAATACGCCCAGTGGATTACCCAGATATATGCTGCCGTTACTTCTAGCTACGGTAATTCCACTTGTAGCTCCCGGAGCCCATTTTTGTACCCTACTGTTATCGGTGTCACAGATGTAAAGATTTCCTGCAGCGTCGACAAAGATCCCTGTTGGACTTGCCAGCTGACTGGTGGCACTGCCATAGCCATTTCCGCCTGCCACTACCATACCCGCACCTCCAGCGAAAGGAAATTTCAGTACACTCTGTCCATTTTGCTGAGAGACAAACAGATTGCCATGTGCATCAATAAATACACCCGTTGGTGTATGTAACCCTGCGGCTACAGTAACCCCTGATGTTCCTCCGGGTGCCCATTTCTGAACCCTGTTATTATTTTGATCTGTTACATATATATTTCCTGCTGCATCAACTGCAACAGCCGTTGGCCTGTTAAATTGATTGGCCTGGCTGCCGGTTCCATTACCACCAGCAACGGTAACACCTGAAGTGGCACCGGGAGCCCATTTCTGTACACGATTGTTCCCCATATCAGGGATATAAAGATTGCCTTGAGCATCGACAAATAATCGGTTCGGGCTATTCAGCTGATTTACTGCTGCTCCCCCACCATTTCCCCCAGCCACAACAAGCCCATTATTTTGCTGCCCGGTGCCCTGGGTAAGAATCGTTGTACCGTTCAACTGCCATGATATCGATGCAACGGGATCACTACTCGAAACTGTTAGCGTACTTCCTACACAATTGTTTCCAGACAATGTCGCTGTACAATTCCTGTCTTTTTTGCCGGAGCATTCATTGGGATTATTTTCTGCTTTAACTAAAGGAATTGCCAAAAGCATGACACTTGACAGACAAATTACCGATAACAGAATGGAGAGAACTTTAGATTTCATCTGAGTCGTTTATTTAGATCGCAAATTAAAGCTTTAATTTCATTATTTCTCAGCGATGAGCAAGGTGAAGTGGGCTTTATGTATCGCAATCTGGCGACTACATTGAATATACTGCCCTGGTTGCACCATGAATGGTTTTTGTCTGCTTGCCCTGAAGCAGGCCGATAATTTCCCATCCTGCTGTGCTGTATTCTTTGGGTAGTGCAAGGCTGAGCTGACCTTTTTCCAATTGATCCAGCTGGAAGGTTTGTAAGCTTCTGACGATCTGAGCATGACTCAGCGTGCGGCCTTCATTTTCCCCGCGCTTGATCTGGTGGACTGCATTTTTTTGGACGATCGCGATCAGCAGTTCATCTTCGTTTACCTTTCCTGTCACCTGGTAACTAAGGCTCATTTTTTTGCCCAGCTGCTTGCCCACCAGTTGCAGGCTGCTTACCGGGCTACCGGTAAGGCCACTTGCTATAGCATAATTCATCGCTGACTCATTAGAGCCTACGAATTCCGTTTTCCCGTTAACCACTACCTGCGGTGTGTAAACCTGTGCACTTAGTTTGGTGGCATACTGGTACTGGCGTTTGGTATAGTCGGGATCGCTAAATACATCACGCCAGCCCTGGCGATCCCAGTAATCTACGTGGTAAGACAAAACATAAACAGGTTTTCCACCGGCTTCGCGCTGTACCTTAGCCAGCAGCTTGTCCGCTGGCGGGCAGCTGGAACAGCCTTCAGATGTAAAGAGCTCCAGGACCACGAAGCCGTCGCCTTTTATTGTTTGTGCGATGGATGATTTGGAGGCCATGGACCTATAGGCCAGGGTACCGGTCAGTACTAAGATGACGGCTAGTATGCTAAGTATGGTGAGGTGTATTGTTTTCATAATTGGAATCTTTAATTTGATACCTGTCAACGGTTCTCCATCCAGGAGAGGAAAGAAGGCGATTTCTCTTTATTGATGAGCAGCTTATCCGGAGTTTCGATCAGCAATTTCACATACAGCTTACGCAGGAAATAATGCTCAATCTCCTTAATCGCGCTGAAGTTGACCAGGTATTGCCGATTAACCCTGAAAAATTGTTTTTGTGAAACCACTCCGGCAACCTGGTCCAGAGATTGATTCAGGGAAAATTCCTGCCCATCGAAGCACACGATCGAAGTAGACTCATTACGGATGTAGAAATAAGCGATCTGTGCAACCTGTACTGTGGTATATTTTTGGTGCTTAAACACCAGGAAACTGCTCTTCTCAGCAGGCTGCACCA
This sequence comes from uncultured Pedobacter sp., assembly GCA_946478755.1. Next base: position 2,362 of record CAMLDJ010000385.1, read on the forward strand.
TCTGGATCAGCAGGTCGCTCAGATCCGGAAGTGTCTTTTGCTGGAAGAAGTTTTTCAAGTCCTCGACCTTTCCCATTGCCCCGGTAATGTCTTCCTTTGAAAATGGCTTCAGCACGTAGTCCACGCCGTTACGCTTGAAGGCCTCCAGGGAATACTCGTCGAAGGCCGTGCAAAAAACTACGGGGCAGCTGATCTGCACTGATTTAAAAATCTCGAAGCTCAGGCCATCTGCCAGCTGTATATCCATAAAGATCAGGTCCGGCTGTGGTCCTATCGCAAGGGCCGCTACAGACTCTTCGATGCTTTGGTAGGGACCGCTGATTTTAGCGGAGGGCTGCAGTTCCCGGAGTATGTTTTCAAGGGATTTGGCTGTTCGTAGTTCGTCCTCAATGATGGTGATGTTCATAGATCAATGGTAATTTAATTTGAAATAGTTGCCGGTCATTCAGAACTTCTACTTGTTTATCAAGCAAATGACTGTACTTGAGTTCAATATTTTTAAGGCCAACGCCAAGAGAATTTTCCTCGTTGTTTTTCAGTTGCACCTGGTTTTCCACAACCAGCTTATCACCTTGCTGATAGATGCTGATATGGAGGGGCTTTTGCAGGGATACCACATTGTGTTTCAAGCAGTTTTCGACCAGCAATTGTAGGGTGAAGGGCGGAATGAGCGTTTCAAGAACCGCCTCATTTAGCTCGCTACTGAAAATGAATCCTTTATCGAATCTCGCCTTTTGTAAAAACAAGTAGGCATTGAGGATCTCCATTTCTTCCCTGACATGAATCAGATCAAGCTTTCGGCTTTCCAGGGTATAACGGTAGAAATTGGCCAGCTTGAGGATAAAGTCTATCGACTGCTCGTCCCTGGTCTCTACCATGGCTTTTAGGGTATTGAGGCTATTGAAAAGGAAATGGGGGTTAACTTGCTGTTTGAGCAGATCATACTGCGCACTCAGGTTGTCGTTTCTGAAGCGTTCCAGTTCCATGTTTACATGCTGGTTTTCATAGTTCTGCTGCAGCAGGGTCAGGAACATATAGAAGATGAGGTTAATCAATATCCCCCGGACCTCTACCATCAGCATGGTGGGACCGAAATCGATGTGCGAGAGTATGAGCTGCTGGATATAAGCGAGCGCGAGCATTACCGCTAGCCCAAATAGCAGGGACTTCAACAGTTTATGATAAGAGATCTGCTGCGCCCGGGGCTTATTGCTTTTTCGCGAAAGCATGTAGATGTTGAAGTACCACATGCTAACAGCAAAAGCTGCCGTAATACCTGCGTTTACCGCAGCTTCTGAAAGCCTGAACTGGTGCGACGCGAGCTGAGGTACCGAGGAAAGGATTCCCAGTACAATGGAGCTCGTCCAGATGATGGTGTTCGATATCTTAAAATTGATTCTCTTCATGGTCTTGGCAATCGCTTGGATCAAATGTATTGATAAAATTGATAGGCTGCAGACGCTGCTTATTCACTATAAGCTCATTCCTCCGTCCATCACGATTTCTGCACCTGTAACGAAGCTGGAAGCGTCTGAGCAAAAGTAAGCAACCATTTTCGCTACGTCTTCAGCAGTGCCGATCTTCCTGAGCGGAATGCGTTCAATCATCCAGTCGTCCAGGCCTTTGCGGCTGGCTTCATCCAGACCTAGTTTGTTTAATATCTCGGTCTGTGTAGGGCCAGGGCTAACTGCATTCACCCGGATTTTCCGCGGAGCCAGTTCCACAGCGGCAATTTTCATGACTGAATTCAATGCCGCTTTGCTGGAACTATAAATCGAAGAGTTTGCCCCGTTCATGCTCACCACATTGGAGGATAGGAATACCACAGATGCTCCCTCATTCAGCAGCGGCACAAAACGGCTCAGCGTAAAGTAAGCGCCTTTGAAATTGACATCAATCACATAATCGAAGTCGCTTTCGCTTGCACCTTCGATTGCAGCTCCGGCCAGCACCCCGGCATTGATAAACAGAATGTCCAGCTTACCAAATTGCCGGGAGACTTTTGACGCCAGATACGATTACTGAATTGACTACGTTGATGTTGTTTCTGCTGGCTTTTGAATATGGGCAGGTCTGATGAGCGGCCTCCACAATGCTGCGTGCCTCTTCAACCGAAAGGCCTGGCAGGTTAACCTGTAACCTGGCTTGTAGGGCAAAGCCTTCATCTCCTGTCCCAGGTCGACTTCAGTGTTTACCGAGGTTCCTTCAGGAAGCTTAATTTTTGCTACAGCGGCATTGTGCTGCATGGCGAACAGCTGCCTGAATAATGGTTTTCTGAGTTATTGTTGGATTTATCGTGTCCATGCGGCGACTTCCAGGATGGCATCCGCGAAAGCTTGGGGTGCTTCCTGCGGAAGGTTGTGACCTACGCCCCCTGTAATGGTATGATGGGCATACTTTCCTGTAAAGCGAGTCGCGTAGCTGCTGGGATCTGGGTGCGGAGCTCCATTCGCATCTCCTTCCAGGGTTATGGCTGGAACCGCAATAGCCGGAGCGGCGGCGAGTTTAGACTCCAGAGCGTCAAATTAAGAGTCACATTTCAAAAACCCCAGCCACCACCGTAAATTGACGTTCACAAACTTTAAATCATCG
>CAMLDJ010000386.1 GCA_946478755.1 uncultured Pedobacter sp.
TAGCATCAATAAAAATGTGGCTGTGCGTTTTATGCGTATGTCGGCAGCTTTAGCAGGAAACACCTGGTAAACTCATTTAACGCGCAATATATGACACAAAATTACATATTTGTAAATGTCTAATCCCTCCCCAACTTTTTGCTTGATCCTGGATTTACCCATCTGGATGACAGAAATCTACCTATTGAATTACACAGGTTCTTGACATGAATAATTTTAATGCTATCCAGGAGTGCATGATGCTGGATTTTCAGGCGGTTAATTTCTTTCAGCAGTTTTTCATCTCTGATCTGCGATCGTCCCTCAGGTGAAGATTCCCTGGCGCAGGCAGCTAATGAAAGTGCAAGCAAAAGTATGGCTGTTTTCACAGGTTAAGTTTCTCTTATAAGTTGCCATAAAATAAATAAACGTACAAGCTAGCTGAAAAATATTAAACGGTTACCTTTGACGAAGTTTTATCACTAATGTCTGCTGAAAAAAATATCCTTCATCCCCGGAATAAACACCGCTCCAGGTACGATTTCCCCGAACTGATTAAGTGTTTACCGGAACTGAATCCGTTTGTAGTCAGAAATGCCCATGGCGACATCTCTATAGATTTTGCTGATCCCGTTGCCGTTAAAATGCTCAATAAAGCCCTGCTGATCTCTTTTTACAGGATTGACAATTGGGATATACCTGCGAATTATTTGTGTCCCCCTATTCCCGGCCGGGCCGATTATATCCATTACCTGGCAGACCTGTTGGCGCAAAATAATGATGGTCTGATCCCCAAAGGGGAATCTGTCAGAGGTCTGGATATCGGCGTTGGGGCAAACTGCATTTATCCGATTATTGGTGTACAGGAATATGGATGGAGCTTTGTTGGTTCGGACGTGGATCTTGGAGCGGTTAAGGCCGCAAAAGCCATCGTAGCAGCCAACCTTTCCTTAGTCAATATGGTAACCTGCAGGCAACAGCACAATAAGCAACATATTTTTAAGGGAGTAGTTAAGCCTGCTGAGCTGTTTGATTTCAGCATGTGCAATCCACCTTTTCATGCTTCTGCAGCAGAGGCTCGATCCGGAACAAAGCGGAAATTGCAGAACCTTGGTAAGAATAAAGGAAAGGATACTGTACTGAATTTTGGTGGTCAGGACGCCGAACTCTGGTATGAGGGCGGCGAAATTGCCTTTATTAGAAATATGATTGAAGATAGTGTCGCCATTGCCGGTCAGTGCTTGTGGTTCAGCAGTCTGGTTTCAAAAAGCAGCAGCCTGCCCTTTATTTACAAAGCGCTGCAAAGTGCAGGAGTGGCAGAGCTGAAGACAGTGGAAATGGCACAGGGGCAAAAGATCAGCCGGTTTGTTGCCTGGACCTTTATGGATACAGCTGGAAAAGAGCAGTGGCGTAAATCCAGGTGGAACATTAAATAAAATGATATCTCCTTTAAAAGATACTTACACTCGCTTTTTTGTTTTTAAAGGCACCTATAAGTTCTCCGCTAACAAAGTGTTTAAAGTTCAGGGTATCACTTTCTTTGAAGCGTTTTTTAACCATGCAATATAAATGCAGGCATTTGATCCAGTTGAGGGCTGTGGCCTTATCTTTCCAGATTTCAGGATAAACGAAAACCTCATTGCCCTCAATTCTTATCAGGTTCTTTTGCTCCAATTCATTTACATTGGCAATGATCTTTGCTGTTTGTGCAGCAAGGTTCGCATTGTTTTGTATTTTCTTTTTGGCATAGATCATTATTCCAGCAATAAAGGTTCGTCGTCGTCATCGGTAAGACTCAGTTGAATGCTGTCTGTGCCGGCAATACCTTCAATGGAACCACGTATATGTGCTGCATTGAGCATTACTTTTTCCAGCTGTTTTTCCCTGGCCTTCCACAGTTTCTCCATCGCATCCCGTTCCCGCTGTATGGAGAGCTTCATGCTCATAAACCCCTCACGTATGGCCTTCCATTGTTCGGAAAACTCAGTACTGGTTAAATAATCGTAAAGCATATGCATTTTGTCACCACGATTTTCCTGAGATTTAGTAGCGCTAAAAAGCTTTACGATGCCGTCCCTTAGAATGTAAGAAACTGCTTTAACCTCGTCAAAGGAACAGATCCATACCCCATCTTTTTCTCCGAAACAATCCATTCCTTTCGGATAGCATTGGGTAACGATTACAGCTACGTCAACACCCATGCTGCGCATATCTTTCTTCAGCTTTTCAATCCATTCTACGGAAAAATCTTTGGTACGCTTGCTTTCATAAATGATCTTGCCGCATTCCTGGCCAAACTGGTTTCTGATGTGGTGTACACAATCCGCCCCGCGGACTCCTTTTCCAACTTCAGTAACCAGGTCAAACGGGAATGCGTTTCTCAATAGCTCTTCCAGAATTAATTCCTGTACTTCGCCCTGCAGCTGCATGGATCCCTGTTCCGCCCTGCGTTTCATTTCTTCAGCAAGTTTCTTTTGGTCATCCAGCTGTTTTTCCAGTTCTTTAACCCTTAACTGATGCTCAGTGTCTTTTAAGCTCGTTTTTTCCGCTTCCTGCTTCCTGACCTGCTCAACCATTTCTGCACGCTGTTCCTGGAGCTTTCGCTGGATCTGGAGTTCCATTTCAGCCTCCTTCTCTTTCATGGCCTGTTCTTTTTTAAGGAAATCCAATTCCTTAGCGCGTGCGAGCTTCAGCTTCTCTTCACTTTCCTTATTGGCATTGTCGAGCAGCTGTAGTTTGTTCTCGAAATCAGAGGCAATGCTTTTACGCAGATTTTCTTCGAGTACGCTTTGCAACTGTTTTTTTTCTTCCTCCAGCTTTTGTTCAAAAAACTGTGCCTGTTGTTTTTTCTGTATTTCGAACGCTTGTTCCTGCTGCTTCTGCTGCTGGGCAAACTCGTTTAATTTCTTGCTATATTCTTCATCCTTTTGCTTGGTAAAGGAAACCATCTTTTCCCGAAGGTCTTTTTTATACTCCTCAGCCATCACTTCCTCAATGGGAAAAGTATGGGCACAATTAGGGCATTTTATTTCTGTTGACATAGATCGGTATTATCGAATTATTAGTTAGGATTTAAAAAACTAAGAAGCCACCAGAACTGTTCTGGTATAAAAAGCATAAAGTTTAAAATACATTCACATTTAACGGGAAAGAGATTGAAAACAGCTTTGATCCAAAGGTACCAATAGAATCTCTGAAATAAAAAAAAATTGATCTGCAGGCAGCCCTGACCGTACAATCAGGGAGAAGAGCAGGATACGGCAGGTTGCCGCCGGCTGACATTTATGTTAGCTTTATCATAACCTATATAAAAACAATCAAGTATGTTACGAAAAATATTAATGTCCGTCTGCGGCAAAAAGCCGCTAGTATTAGCACTTTCCTTCTTCTTTTTTTTAACGGGTTTATATGCCCAGGAAAGTGTAAATGTAACTGGTAAAGTAACTGATGAAACGGGCCTGCCAATGCCGGCCGTATCAGTGAAGATTAAGGGAACAACACAGGCCGTATCAACCAATGCTACAGGGAACTATGCCATTAAGGCGCCGATTGGCGCTACTTTGGTATTTCAATATTTAAGTTATTCGACGCAGGAGGCCGTGGTGACTAAAGCCGGACCGCTGAACATTAAGCTTATTGAAGCGGATAACAAACTGGAAGAAGTAGTCGTAGTCGGTTATGGAACACAGCGAAAAGGCAATGTCACAGGGGCTATCGCCACTTTCAAAGCCGATCAGCTGGATGAACGGCCGATACTCAGGGTAGACCAGGCTTTGGTAGGTCAAATGGCCGGTGTTTCTGTCAAACAAACAAGTGGTACGCCAGGCAAAGGCTTCAGTATCCAGGTAAGGGGTACCGGATCAATTTCTGCGGGGAACGAGCCTTTATACGTGCTGGATGGTTTTCCATTAGCCTCTGCCAACCCGAATGGCTCAGGCAATTATGCCACAGGCAATCCGCTGGATAACATCAATCCAAATGATATAGAATCTGTACAGGTATTGAAAGATGCTTCTGCAGCCGCAATTTATGGTTCAAGAGCTGCAAATGGAGTGGTACTGATCACCACAAAAAGAGGGAAGACCGGTCAACCTTCGATTACTTTTAATGGTTACGTGGGATCGGTGCAGCGCAGTAAAAAGCTGGATATGCTGAACGGCGCCGAGTGGATAGACCGGGCTACAGAGATGATCAATGCCCAATGGGTTGCTTCAGGGGCAGGAAGACTGGCTAGTCAGACCACTGATGAGCGCAGGGCAATTCTGGGACTGGATCCAGGCGCCTTCAACGCAGGATTTATGCTGGATGACCGATGGTCTCAACCCGGTTATGGCGGTTTGCACGTGATCGACTGGCAGGATGAGACTTTCCAAACCGGTTTGACACAGAATTATCAATTGAGTGCCAGCGGTGCTACTGATATAGTGAATTATTATGTTTCCGGTAATTATGTAAACCAGGAGGGAATTGTAAGGGGAATGGATTACCTGTCTTATTCTGCAAGAGCAAACGTAGAAGTTAAAGCGAATGATAAATTGAAATTTGGCTTGAATATCGCACCGACTTATGCAGTTACAAATGACCCGGGCGTAGAAGGAAAAGACAATATTCTTCACCAGTTATTGTCCATGTCACCAATTCAGGAGCAAACTGCCGGGAATGCTAACGTGTTTAATGCTGCACAATATATATGGGGCGTATCTACCAACGACCCATTGGCCAAACTGATCCATACGATCGGGCAGACCAAAAGATTCCGGACATTGGGAACGATTTTTGGAACCTATGAAATTGTCAAAGGTTTAACGCTTAAAACAACCGTCAACCTGGACAACACAGATAATACTTCTAAAAGTTATGTGCCCTACACCATTACCGGCTCGCTAAGCACCAGGAATTCCTCTCCTAATCTGGGTACATCGGGT
>CAMLDJ010000387.1 GCA_946478755.1 uncultured Pedobacter sp.
CATAAAAGTAAGTACAAATATACCTTTGTAATTAACATTTTAAAATAAATAGTTATGAAGTTTACCATCACAGGATCACTAGGAAATATCAGTAAACCATTGGCAGAGATTTTAGTTGCTGCCGGACATCAGGTGACCATCATTAGCAGCAATCCAGATAAGGCCAATGCCATTGAGGCGCTTGGCGCAACAGCTGCTATCGGCTCTGTTGAAGATATGGCGTTTTTAACCGCAAATTTTCAGGACAAAGATGCCATCTACACCATGGTGCCGCCAAACTTTGGCGCTTTAAATATCAGGGAATTTATAGCCGGCATTGGCGAGAAATATGTCGGAGCCATTAAGGCATCTGGGGTTAAACGCGTAGTTAACCTGAGTAGTATCGGAGCACACTTAGATGGCGGTACTGGCCCTATTTCCGGCCTGCACGATGTAGAGCAAAGCTATAGCAAGCTGGATGGTGTAGCTATTAAACATCTGCGCCCCGGATTTTTCTACATCAATTTCCTGGGAAATATTGATATGATCAAACATGCAGGTATCCTGGGTTCAAACTATGGCCCGGAAACGCCACTTGTATTGGTACACCCCAATGATATTGCAGCCGCAGCCGCAGAAGAATTGCAGCAGGAATTTGAAGGCAAAGGTGTTCGTTATATTACCAGCGATGAAAGTACAGCCGAAAATGTAGCAAGCACATTGGGTGCAGCCATTGGTAAGCCAGAACTTCCCTGGCTGGAGTTTAGTGACGAAGATGCTTTAAAAGGTATGTTGCAGGCGGGCTTATCTGACGTAATAGCCAAGAGTTATGTAGAAATGGGTGAGGCCATCAGGAGCGGCAAATTATTTGCACACTATTTTGATCACAAACCTTTATCATTTGGAAAAGTAAAGCTAGAGGACTTTGCGGTGGAATTTGAAAAGGCGTTTAACGATCACCGTTAGGTCAGGAATAGTTTAACTGCCTTTTAGACTAGGGGATAAGAGATACAGGATGATTATGATATTATACTGCTGTTGGTCTGCTATTCGACTGCTATTGGACTGGTTTCGTACTGCTTATTGCAGTAATAAAGCAGCGAATTAGCACAGATAGACTAATAGTTTAGCAGTTATATAAATGCGGTATCAATGATCCTGTAAATTCCGATAGTCAGAAGTAGATTTTATTTGATCTGACTGTTTTTTTGTGCGGGAGTAAGCAATAATCGTCTGTTTGACGTTTATTGCTTACATTAGTCCTAGCCAAATATAAAAATATGTTTAACTTTTTGAAAACAATAGCCATCCTCCTGGCTTTACTATGCTGCGGTTGGATAACGGCAGCTGCTCAGGCACAGGTCGGAGGTAAGCAGTTACTGGATCAGGACTGGAAATTCTATCTTGGGGATGAGCCGAAAGCCAGCGCAGGAAACTTTAACGACAAAAACTGGAGAAGCCTCGATCTGCCGCATGACTGGAGTATTGAAGGAAAGATTGATCCAAAGCATCCAATGGGAGGGGATGGTGGTTTCTTTCCTTCAGGTATAGCCTGGTATCGAAAAACACTTAGCGCACCTGTAACCTGGCGCGGCAAGCGAGTTTCCATATATTTTGAAGGTGTATACATGAATTCAGAGGTCTTCCTTAATGGGAAGTCGCTCGGAGTATACCCTTATGGTTATTCTGGTTTCAGCTACGACCTCACGCCGTTCCTCAATCTAAACAAAGAAAATGTGCTATCTGTACGGGTAGACAACTCGAAACAAAAAAACAGTCGCTGGTACAGTGGTTCAGGGATTTATCGCCATGTTTGGCTGATCGTTACTGATCCCATACACATTACACAGTGGGGTGTTGCAGTTACAACACCTGAGATTTCATCTGACCAGGCAACTGTAAAACTGGAAACCAGGGTTAGGAACGAAACAAACCTGGCTCAAAACATAACACTCAGGACCGATCTTCTTGGTTCCTCTGCAAAAAAAGTGGGCGATCATCAGTTAAAAGTAATGCTCCCTGCACATGCCGAAAAAGTATTCACTCAAAACATTATCCTAAAGAAACCGCTGCTATGGTCGCCCGAGGCGCCACATCGTTACAAAGCCAGGGTTCATGTGGTAAAAGACAGTAAAAATGTTGATATGAACACGACAGATTTTGGCATCCGTTCTCTTAAGTTTTCCACCGAAAGCGGGTTTCAGCTGAATGGAAAAACAGTTAAGCTGAATGGAGGTTGCGTACATCACGACAATGGATGTCTTGGTGCTGCCGCTTTTGACCGCGCCGAAGAGCGCCGTGTCGAGCTCCTCAAAGCAGCTGGATTTAATGCAGTGCGTACCGCTCACAATCCACCGTCTGAAGCATTTCTTAATGCCTGCGATAAATTGGGACTGATGGTGATCGATGAGTCCTTTGATGGCTGGAGAACTGCGAAGAACAAGTACGATTATGCTGTAAACTTCAACGACTGGTGGAAAACCGACCTCAGTGCAATGGTTTTGCGCGACAGGAATCATCCATCTGTGATCATGTGGAGTACAGGGAATGAGATCATCGAAAGAAAGGAGCCGACAGCCGTAGCGACTGCAAAGCTGCTTGCAACCCATGTACGTGAGATCGATCCTTCCAGACCTGTGACTTCTGCCATGACCACCTGGGATAAAGACTGGGAAATATTTGATCCATTAATGGCGGCGCATGACATCGCGGGCTATAATTATCAGTTGCATCGTGCGGTGTCCGACCACTCAAGAGTGCCTTCCCGAATCATCGTTCAAACAGAATCGTATCCAAGGGATGCTTTCGGGAATTGGAAGCTGGTTCAGGACAACAGCTATATTATAGGCGATTTTGTCTGGACTGCACTGGATTACCTGGGCGAATCCGGAATTGGACGGTCGTATTATTCAGGTGAGCCAGCGAGCTTTCATAGTAGCAATGACCTCTTTCCTTGGCATGGCGCCTATTGTGGAGATATTGATCTGATCGGTTGGCGTAAACCCATATCCCATTACCGAAGCATGTTGTATAACAATACCGAAAAACTGTATCTGGCAGTCCGGGAGCCCAATCCTGAGCCACTGCAAATTAAAGAAACCGGATGGTCAGTATGGCCAACATGGGAAAGCTGGTCCTGGCCGGGATACGAAGGCAAAGCGTTGCAGGTTGAAGTGTATTCCAAATATCCTAAAGTCCGCTTATACCTGAACAAAAAACTGCTTGGCGAACGCGAAACAACTGAGGCGCAACAGTTCAAGGCAACGTTTTCAGTTCCATACACTGCTGGAGAGCTAAGCGCGATTGGTATAAAAGACAATAAGGAAATGGAAACCAAGGTGTTATCGACTTCCCAAAATGCGGCCGCCATAAAATTGATTGCAGATCATCATGTCGTAGCAGCTAACGGACAGGATTTAGTCTTCGTTTCCGTTAACCTCATTGATCAGCAAGGCCGGTTACAACCAAACGCTGCAAACGAGCTGCACTTCGAAATAGAAGGCCCCGGAACGATTGCAGGTATTGATAACGCCAATCTGAAAGATCCGGATCCATATGCAGGCAAGACCCGGAAAGCCTGGCATGGTAAGGCGCTTGTGGTGATCCGGACAGGGAAAACCGCTGGGGATATTAAATTAAACGTGACTTCTCCATCGTTAACAGGGGCAGTGCTGAGCATTAAATCGCGCATTGAGAAATACAAATCTTTTCCTTGATTTCGTCAAAGTCGAACAGCACATCACTGCTAAAAAAATGAAGAAATTACATCGGATCAAATTTCCTTTATCGCGCGTTTATGAAAATTGGAGTATAATTATTGCCGTCAAAGCATAATGTTCACAATAATTCGTCAGATATGGCATATTTTGAGTATATATGCTAAGGGCTAATCATAAATCCGATTTTTTACCAGACATGCGTGTTATCCAGTATCTTATTCTTCTGATTTTTTTTGAAGTTCAGCTCACTGTAACCTATGCCCAAGTCTTGTCAGGAAGTAACCAGGCACCTATCTATGGCAACTATGCGCTTAAAACTTATACGATAGCGGATGGGTTGCCCTCAAAAAATACGACGGCAAGTCTTAAAGACAAAAGAGGCTTTATATGGGTTGGAACAGAAAATGGCCTCTGCCGTTTCGATGGTTATACCTTCAAGATATTTTACCATAAAGAAGGCGACAATGCTTCGATCAGTAATAACTATATCAGTACCATTGTTGAAGATCGTAAGGGCCGTTTATGGATTGGAACAATGGATGGCTTAAATGTCCTGGATCCACTTTCTGAGCAGTTTCAGCGTTTTTATCATGATGACAACATTCCCTCATCTATCAGCAACAATAAAATATGGTCCCTGCTTTGTGACCGGTCCGGCATAGTCTGGGTTGGAACAGATGATGGTTTTAACCGGTATAATGAAACCACAGGTTCCTTCACCACCTATCAGCCCAATCCCAAATTATCCGGTGCTATGGTCGGAAAATCTGTTAATGCCATCGTGGAAGACAAAGACGGAAAGTTGTGGCTCGGAAACTGGAGCGGCGGCTTAAACAGATTCGATAAACGCACACAACGCTTTACCAATTTTCAGCAAAAGCAATTACCAGGGCTTAAAAACCCCAATGATATCTGGACACTGGCTTACCATGAAGACGGGACAATCTGGGTTGGCACTTACTGGAACGGCCTCTTTAATTTTGATCCCCGGAAAAACAGCTTCAGTGCAGTTCCTCCTCCCGATAAAAGCAATATCGGTATTTATAGCATTCTGCCGGTGCAGGGACATACTTTGCTTATCGGCGGCAATAATGGTTTTTATTGGTTTGATACCCATAATTATAAGTGGGAGCGTATAAAGAACCTGACAAATTTTGCATTCGG
>CAMLDJ010000388.1 GCA_946478755.1 uncultured Pedobacter sp.
AGATTAGCTTCCGTGACTGGAGTTCAGACGTGTGCTCTTCCGATCTATAACAATGATTTTAAACGTTTCTATAGTACGCCCACTGCGTTCGGTGCCGTTTTATCTGCAGGTTTCGAAACGGTCACAGGCCGATGGTCTGGCGGTGCATTTATGCCAAGCAAGTATCTGATGGATGTATTCAGGAACCCCGATGGAAGCCTGGATCCAAGGTATGCCTTGTCCTTTCAAACCAGCTGGACCGCCAATACCAATTACAGCTGGACAAGTGATGCGATTACACAGTACGACAGGGTAGGCAGTGCCGTACCTGCCGGAACAGCGGTATCAAACGCATCCCTGGCCATTAAAATTGTGCGCCCGGAAGAAGCGGCTTATGCCTCCGAACTGAATGCTAAATTAAATCAGCCGTACATCTGGGTAGACCTTAAAGACATTTATGGCGATGATCAGAAAGTAAAGATGAAATATACCCGTGTAAATCAGTCGCCGGGTATGGTCGACAATCCTTTTATCCGTTTTTATCCTTCTTTAACCAAGTTCAACTCCGGTTCACTGATCTCTCCGAAGCCCAACAATTTTACCAGCGATGCCTACGCTACGGTAATGCGTTTGGGTGAAGTATACCTGATTGCTGCTGAAGCAGAGTTTTACCTGCGCGGAGCAAACGGAACTGCTGCGGGCTATGTAAATGCATTAAGGAGCAGAGTGGTAGGTCAGCAGATCAGCGCAGCTGACCTCTCTGTGCAGTTCTTACTGGACGAACGGGCAAGAGAACTTTGTGGCGAATACACCAGGTGGTACGATCTGAAACGTACCGGCAAATTAACCAAGGCTTACCTGATGGAAAAGAACCCTGACGTTGGCCAGTATTTTCTGGATCAGACACACCAATTAAGACCAATACCACAGGGGCAGATGGATGCCATCAGCAACCCTGCGGGATTTCAGAACCCTGGATATTAATAGATCCTCTATTGTTTACTACGGGCCGCTATCGCAAGATAGCGGCCTTTTTTATATTTTTTTATGTGAAATAATTTAGAGACGTTTACCGAAAATGATGATATAATGTTTGAGAAACAGTACCCGATCAACTGAGTAAAATTACAGATCATAAAGAATTTAAGATAGCTATGGGGACAATTACGAAATTTAAAGTGGAAAAAGATCCTTTTTATATGGAAGGACAAGAGATTGGTATCAGGAAGGGGATAGAGAAAGGTAAACGACCGGGTTTTCTATCGAAGAGATAAGGGAACTTTAGCTGGACTCCGTTCCACTACATAATGGCATGCTTAAACCATCACCCTGCCCACATAAACGCTGTCGGAAATACTTTGCCTGTCATCAGAGATAAATGCGATATAAGTTTCTATAAACTGGTTTTCAACCACTACCCCGCGGGCCTTAAAAGCTCTGGGCGCTTCAAGTTCATCCGCACCTGCCGCCCTTCGGGCTCCACTTAACCAATAACTGGCATGGTCGGTAGCAGGAACATAAGCCAGCATCATCACCTGATCTCTTTTTAGCTTCTTGCTCCAGGCTGGATCTACATCCCATTTGAATTTCAATAGGTCACCGTCCAACTCAACTGTTGCATTTACCGGTCCAGGCAGTTTTCCTCTGCAAACCAATACTTTCGAGTAGTCTATAGCCAGATCGGGATATTCACCAACGACCGCATGTTTGAGGTTATAGGAAACCGCTCCGTTTTCCGGAATTTTAGTTGTTCCCGCAACATCCAGCCTGAACCCGACATTGACAAACTCACCTATCCTGGATATGAATGCCTTTACAATTTTAAACCTCAAGTTCACTGCTTTCTGGCCATCACTTCTTGGCTTTTTCTTCTTGGTTGGTCTTGGAACCATCCTGACTACAGGTTGTCCTAACCGTTCATAGCCCACCAGATTAGCCAGCTTACCAATTAAAGGCCCGAGTATACCATTTTTTAATTTTGCCATAACTAATAGTTTAACAGAGACGGCGTTATCTCTTGTACCAAGATAAGAAAAAGTTATATCTGGTACAATAATTACTTTTGTATTTATTATGCTACTATTCTGCTTTATTTCTGCTTTTTTGTTGCTTGAGCAAAAGGATAGCAAAAGGATAGCAAAAGAAAAGCAAAAGGATAGCAAAAGAAATCTATTGCTCAGTACAGATTTTATCAGGGTTCTGATACAGGCGGAATCCTCATAAAGCCAAGGTAAAACCAATTAACAGGAGGTTTTGAACTGGCCCGGGTTTGTAACATACCTGCGACATAAAATGCGATAGTTATGCCTAAAAAGCGGATGTGATAACATTGTACAATAGCTGGAAAAAATGCTATAGGAAAAGCCATTCGATTGATCGCATTTTTGGGTTATCATACTATATAACCAAATATTATTTATTTGAAATACCAGGAAAACCGAGCCCTCCATTATACATTCCTATTAGATTTTTAATCTAAAAAATAATGCGTACTTTTTGGTATTGTCTATTATTCAAAAACAAAAATGAAGAAAAGATTTTTGCAATTTGCATTTTCCGCGGCACTTGTTGTTGCAGCACCCTCCGCTTTCGCTCAATACCCTAAAATACCACAGGACGTTGCGAAGGCTTCCGGTGATATGATGAAGGAAGCTTACCGGCAATCAGATATCGCCTGGCAAAAAGCGCTTCCTATTATAAAAAAAGAAGCCGAAGAAGGAAAGCCTTATATTCCATGGGCAGGAAGACCTGTTGATCTTCCACAAGCCGAACTTTTGGCTTTTCCGGGAGCAGAAGGTGGGGGTGCACATAGCTTTGGCGGCCGCGGTGGCCGTGTAATTGTGGTGACTAATTTAAATGACAGCGGTCCGGGATCTTTACGTGATGCCTGTGAGCAGGGCGGTGCAAGGATCGTTGTATTCAACGTCTCAGGGATTATCCGCATCAAGACCCCTTTAATTATACGTGCCCCTTACATTACCATTGCAGGTCAGACTGCACCGGGTGATGGGGTTTGTGTGGCCGGCGAATCGGTATGGTTAAACACGCATGATGTCGTTGTGCGTTTTATGCGTTTCAGAAGAGGGGAAACCTTCGTAGGTCGCAGGGATGATGCGATAGGCGGAAATCCGATCGGTAACATCATGATTGACCACGTTTCTGCTAGCTGGGGACTGGACGAAAACATGTCTATGTACCGCCATATGTATAATGACAGCACCGGTAAAACGGAAGTGAAACTGGGTACGGTAAACATTACCATTCAAAACTCCATCTTTGCGGAAGCGCTGGATACCTGGAACCACGCTTTTGGGAGCACCCTGGGTGGCGAGAACTGTAATTTTATGCGTAACCTATGGGCAGACAACGGTGCCCGTAATCCATCCATCGGCTGGAATGGCATTTTCAATTTTGCCAATAACACCATCTTTAACTGGAACAACCGTTCTACAGATGGTGGCGATTATACGGCGATGTATAACATCATCAATAACTATTATAAACCAGGACCGGTAACTTCATTAAAGGACCCGATCAGCTACCGCATTTTAAAACCGGAATCTGGCAGAAGCAAATTGCCATATGTGGTATTCGGAAGGGCTTATGTGGAAGGGAACATCATTGAAGGTAATGAAAAAGTAACGAAAGACAACTGGAATGGTGGTGTGCAGGTAGAGGATAAAAAAGGGGAGCTGATGACCTATGAGCAGGCTAAACCTTACTTTGCTGCAATGCGGGTTAAAAAGCCTTTCCCGATGGCACCTATGACTATTTTGCCAACTCTGGATGCACATAAATACGTATTGGCCAATGTCGGTGCTACACTGCCTAAACGTGACCCGGTTGATACTCGTGTGATCGAGCAGGTGAAGAC
Organism: uncultured Pedobacter sp.; assembly: GCA_946478755.1. Next base: position 3,854 of record CAMLDJ010000388.1, read on the forward strand.
CGGTAAAATTAAATACCCTGCAAATGTGAAACTGTCTGACAAACCAGATTTTGAACACCGCAGGTTACCAAAAGATTCTTATAAAATGGGTATCATTACCGATATCAGCCAGGTGGGTGGTTATCCTGAATATAAAGGAACACCTTACAAGGATTCAGATAGTGATGGCATGCCGGATAGCTATGAAACGAAAAATGGTTTAAATCCAAATGATGCTGCAGATGCAGCTAAAATTACCAAAAGTGGATATGCAAACATTGAAGTATACCTGAACAGTGTGGTGCCTGTCAAAATCGTAAAACCATAGCGGTTTTTCTACCACTTATTTCTAAATATTAAAGAAAGAGCCTGTATCATTAATCATGATCAGGCTCTTTCTTGTTGTTTTTGTCCGTACCCACCTACAGGGGCATTTTTGAATATCAAATTCTCAGCGGTCGCTTTCGAATGATGATACAACCACTTTTTTTGGCATTACCCCGTCCATTTTTCCAATTAGAAAATGATAAAATGGTAATGTGCAACAAAATAAAATCTTGTAGCGAAAACAAAATGAGAATTTAGTTTTGTTTCACTAAACATTAAACGGGTGCTGACTGTTATTTCGGGAACGCACAGCTTTTTTCTTTGATTGCATAGCTTCTGTGCAGCCTTTTATTTGAATTAGAACGCTTTCAATGGTATTAAATGAGTGGCTGTACACTCGTTCTTGATGAGCATACTAATCAAATTCTAATATGATGAAGCACATTTTACAAATCCATTATTCATTTAGCTTAAGGAAGGTATGGATACCTATATTGGTATCCATCATACTATCTGGCTCAGGCTACAGTGCCGAAAAGTTGAGCTTGCCGGTTAAAAGCTCAAATGCAGCTCACAAGCAACTCGCGCAAGTTGTCATCACAGGGACGGTTAGAGACGCAAAGCAGCAGCCGATACCGGGTGTTAGCGTAAGAGTAAAGGGCAGCAACCAGGGAACAAGTACCGA
>CAMLDJ010000389.1 GCA_946478755.1 uncultured Pedobacter sp.
TCGGCGGCACGACTATCTACATCACAGATATAAGTAATTTCACAATTGGGTTGCGATGAAAAATTACCGGCGAGGGCCAATCCACGTGCATTTACCCCCATCATAGCGACCCTGATTTTATCGTTGGCACCCATTATACTGCTATAGCTTTTTGCACTGAAGCCGGGCAACACTCCCCCAAGCGACAATGCAGCAGCACCTGTGACCGCTTTTTTTAGAAAGCTTCTACGGTTGTTATCATCTGGTTCATTCATGGTTGTGGTTATTTATTTCTAATAGTTGTTACTAACTTTATTCAATAACGTTTCCATATTTACAGGCGTTCCCCCTTTAGCTTTGCTGACTTCTGCGGCTTCCATAAAGGCGGCAATCTCAAGCGTCTCCTCTGGTTGTACGGGCACTGTTCGCGTTTCAAAAAATTTGACAATTTGTTCAAGCAGCGGATTGTACCCTTTATATACTCCCAAAATCACATTGGCTTTCTCTCCGAAAACCCGGCCTCCATAATCATTTTTGCCAGTCCGTGTTCCTCTGAAGCTTCCTATCCTTCCATCATTCCAGACCCCAACAACCACGTCTGTATCCGTAGTATGTATACGGGTCACGGTTTTGCAGCCCGTACCCATCAAAGCAAACAATGTTTCCACACCGTGAATGCCATACCAGAACAAATCCGGATGCGTCTTTTCGTATTTTGCAGGGCTAAATGTTTCGGCACCAAGTACCTTCCCAATCTTACCTTTTGCAATTTCTGCAATGCCTTCTGTATATCTCAAAGAAGATGAAGAGAACACCGGCGTATTGTATTTTTTTGCCGCAGCAAAAATAGCCGCAGCGTCGGCAAGTGAAGCAGCAATCGGCTTGTCTATGAACATCGGCTTCCTGGCCTTCAATACCTGCAATGCCTGTTCAAGATGTAAGCGTCCATCATTTGTTTCTAAAAAAACAACATCAACTTTCTTTAGCAGTTCGGCTATGGAGCCAACAATCTCTACACCTATTTGCTTTACTTCTTCTGTGTAGCCAGGTATTCTATCAATGCTGGTTTTTATATCATTACTACCTTTGGGATAGGCAGCTACAACTTTATACCCACCATATATAGCTGCAGCATCGGTTGCATTCAGCGTCTTGGTAAATGCCACTGCATGTGAGGTATCCAAACCAATGATACCAACTCTTTTTCCTGCCTGCTTTACAGCGTTCCCATATAGCGGACTTATACTGCCTGGTATGCTTAAACCTGCCCCGGCAAGGGTTGCCATTCTTATAAAATTCCTTCGGTTGTAATTTGTCATGTTTATTTCTATAAATTAAACTTACATTTTGTTTTGACTCGATCCGCCAAATCCTTAATTGCCTGCAGATGCCAGTTACCAAGCATTCAACTGCCTATTACTTTAATATTAGGGCCAAAATGCCGGGAATCCCCTGCGCACCCTAGCCTTTTCTAACCAACTTTTAACACTAATTATCATGAAATACGTCAACTCGTGTACGTACCCGAATTTAACTACTAAATATGGGATAAACAAATTAAATTAGCATAATGCATAAAAAATGCTTTACCTACACTTTTTCGCATAAATAAAGCATTATCAAAAAGGTAGGTATAAAGCTATTTTTTTGCAGTAGAAAGTGACAGGATATATCTTACCATCTTTTTTGCATCAACTTGTGTTACCTGGGGATGTGCAGCCATTGGGATTTGGCCCCAGGTACCGCTACCGCCTTTGATAACTTTACCGGATAGTAGTGTAATATTTGCATCAGTTGCAGTATATTTTTTACCAATTTCTGCATAGGATGGCCCAACAAGCTTGGTGTCTGGCTTATGACATGCAAAACAATCCGACTTGGAAATTAACAATTTACCAGCTTCTATGTCAGCTTTTGATTTTGGGGTCTGGCTTTTTGCTACTCCACTTAGGAATATACCAATCGCTAAAGCGCTTGAATAAATTAGTGTTCTTTTCATTTGTGTGTGGGTTCTTTGGTTATGTGTTCAGGCTAAAATTAAAATATTTCTGTTGTACTTACTCATAATTTTCTAAAAAAATCCTTTATGTGAGTTTTTTTAAAAAAATAACTTTTTTAATATACTCCTGTATGGGAAAATCCCGATCGTCATCATCTTAACTTCTGTTAAACAATTCGCTGTAGTGAACAGAGGACTCAAAGATACCTCCGCTGCGTTCGTAATAATCCTCATTTAATTCAAACACACCATGTTTAGGCTGTGTCCAGGAAGCAGCCGCGATTGGATGATAACCGAGCATAGTTTTCCAGTTCGTATAATTCATATCCCCATTGGTTTCAATTAAGCCCATATTTATACCCGGAAAAGGCATTAAACGCGCCGCAAGATTTTTATTCCAGTCGATAAGAATTGGATTAACGGTCAGATCAGCACATAAACACGGGATCTGCCTTTCCGCGGCAAGCTGGGCAATTTTTAAAGAAAGACTAAGCGTTTTAGCGATACCTTTTAGTACCATTGCTCCATAGCCCTGCTCTATTCTCCGTAACGCATCCGCTTCGTCATGAACACTTTCATCTGCTGCTATAGGAATCTCCGCGTCAGATACGTCTTCATTGTTATGTTCAGACAGCGGTTCTTCGTAAAACAAAATATGCTCAAAAGCACCTATTTTTCGTGCGTGATCCAGGTATCGCATCAGTAATTCCTTACGCTCGTACCTGCCATTCGCATCCATCGTATAGATCAGCTTACCGTTCTGAGTTTGCGTCGTTCTCAGTTCCTTAAGTACATGATGTATCTGACTTAACCTTTCCATATCCTTTTGAAGCATTTCTTCCTGGCTACCGGGATATCCAGTTTTGATCTTAAATGCAAAATATCCGGCCTTCGCCGCATCTTTCAAATCCTGCACTGGCATCCCGTAAGGCACCTGGAATAGGATTGCCACTTTACTGCTGTGGTGAGACAGGCCCTTTTTGTAGGGTGCGGGGATCATGTCATCAAAGTTCTTAAACTTGTTTTCCGCAGCGTACAGCAGCCATGCTGCATTGTCTGTACTGATCAGTGCATTGTAAACAAAGTTGACATTCAAATCTGTCTTACCAGTTATTTTCTTTGCCTGCTGAAAAAGTTCTGGAAATATAGCGTCCAATAATTTTACAGGGCTGGTAAAGGGGGTTTGCTTGATCAATTCCAAGGCTTGTTTTACAACATGATACATCAATAGGTTCCCCTCGGCTTCTGTGCGACTGCCAAACAGATCTGCATCTCCATACAAGACGCTTTGCGTAGCTATTCCAATCTTTTTCAGACCAGATGCGGTATCCAGTCTTGATGCGATCTGCCAAAGCTCTGTAAGGTAGCCTCCTTTAAATCCAAAAGGCCTCACCAGTTTTTCCCGTTCAAACCGGGTATCTGTCTGAATAACCTTAATGTTTTTCATGTTAGAAGTGTCATGGAAATCAGCTCCGGCCAGATCAACTGCTGAAATCCCTGTGATAAGCCCTGTGTTTTTTATAAACTGTCTTCTATCCATTTCATCACAAATTTGTCGTCTGTAAGATATGGATAAGCTTTACATACCCTACTGATCTCGTCTGCCTGCCCATCAGAAAGCTGTTCCTTTGGATTTAAGCACCAGGTCCCTTTTAGCAGGCCTTGTCTTTTAAGCACTTCATGAATCCCAGGAATACAGCCATGAAAAGCATGAGCGGGATCAAATATTGCGGCATTCATGTCGGTTACGGCTACCCCCTTTGACAGAAGGTCACTGATCCCCTGATAACCATTTGATTTACATGCCTTGATTTCCTCGAATAAATTTACAGCCGCATGTGTCCATACCGCCCAATGGCCAAGCAGTCCGCCTGCAAATTCTTTTTCTACTTTTTCACCATTGATTTCAAACTGATACCTGGTCAACAAATCAGCTACAATATTGTCATCGTTACCTGTATACAGTGCAATTTTGTCTCTTCTTGACGAATGGCAAACTGCCCTTACCACATCCAGCGTTTGGTATCGATTAAAAGCAGCTACTTTTATGGCTTCTACATTTTCAATTTCAGCAAATTGCAACCAGAAGTCATAACTAAAAATACGCCCTCCCACACTTGGTTGCAGGTAGAAGCCAAATACCGGTATTACTGCCGCAATAGCTTTGACCTGGTCCAGTATCTCCACTTCTGTGAAGGCCTGCAGACCGCCCATGCTTAAAAGACCCATGTCGTAACCATAGTGAAGTGCAGTCTTTGCTTCCTTCATTGCCTGGCTTGTTGGGCCACAGATTCCAGCAACTTTTATAAAAGGCCGGTCCAGTTTTGCCTGTTCTATTTCTTCCGCTGCAAGCTCGAGTACCCGCTCGTAAAGGTTTATTTCAGGATCCCTGATCTCAAACTGGGTACTATGTACACCTACTGCTATTCCGCCTGCGCCGGCGGCCATGTAATAACGGGTGAGTAAGCGTTGATGTTGTTCGTCGAGCTGACGAGCTGCCGTTAAAGCCAGCGGATGGGCAGGGATTATAGTACCGGTATCCAGAAAATATTTCAACTCTGGTTTTAGTTGTTTTCCCATCAGAACTGTCCTTTCCTTTCCTGAAAATGTGTAGGCTTATCGGAGATCTTTCCTCCAGCCTGCAACCAAGCTACCGTCATTTCCATCATTTCCCGTATGGTTACCCTCGGGTATCCAAATAGCTTATGCGCTTCAGATGCATTGTTTAACAAGGCAGTTGGCTGAACTTCATTTTCAAACAAAGCCTGTTTACCCATCAGCAAACCAAATTGCTCTGCAAGCCATTTTACCGAAAGTGTTTCAGGGCCTGTCACGTTAAGAATTTTTGCCGGTGTGCTG
>CAMLDJ010000390.1 GCA_946478755.1 uncultured Pedobacter sp.
CAGCTTGTTTGTATTTGATGGAAGCGCGTTCAGCATCAGCCGCACGTTTTTCCATAGCTGAAGAATGGGAGGCCGCCACTTCATATTCTTCTTCGTTAGCCGATTTCTCATTATTTAAATAAGCGGCAAGCAGGCGGTGCACCATGACATCCGGGTATCTGCGTATCGGTGAGGTGAAGTGGGTGTAGTGGTCAAAAGCCAGCCCATAATGGCTCGTTTTCTTAGTTGTATAAATGGCTTTGGCCATAGAGCGTATGGCCAGCTGGGTCAGAACATTCTGTTCTTTTTTACCTTCGACATCTTCCATCAGGTAATTTAAAGACTTGGCAATATCCTTGTCGGATTTCATATTGATCTTATAACCAAAACGTGCAGCAAATAAGGCAAAGCTGTTTAAGTTTTCCAGGTTTGGTGAGTCGTGGGAGCGGTAAACAAAAGTGTATTTCTGTTTTCCTTTGCCTTTTTTAGCAATAAATTCAGCCACTTTTTTGTTGGCCAGGAGCATGAAGTCCTCAATCAGTTTGTGCGCGTCCTTACGTTCTTTCACATATACACCTATGGGCTTACCGTGCTCATCCAGTTTAAATTTCACTTCTGTACTTTCGAAGCTAATGGCACCATTTTTAAACTTCCTTTCGCGTAAGATATAGGCCAGTTCGTTTAGTTTTAGAATTTCTGCGGCATAATCACCTGCCTTATTTTCAATGACCTCCTGTGCTTCTTCATAACTAAAACGCCTGTCTGAATGGATGACCGTTCGTCCAAACCATTCGGTAATGATGTTGGCATTTTCATCCAATTCAAAGACGGCCGCAAAACAAAGTTTATCTTCATTGGGGCGAAGCGAACATACACCATTGCTCAAACGTTCAGGAAGCATCGGTATAACACGGTCGACCAGGTAAACAGATGTTGCTCTTGAATACGCTTCCTTATCCAGACTGCTGTTGGGTTTTACATAATGTGAAACATCGGCAATATGAATTCCAATCTCATAGTGACCATTTTCTAATGATTTAAAGGAGATCGCATCATCGAAATCTTTTGCATCTGCCGGATCTATGGTAAAGGTTACCGTATTCCTGAAATCCCTGCGTCCCTTAATTTCTTGCTTGCTTACCTCTTCAGGGATGGCATTTGCTTCATTTTCTACCTCTGGCGGAAAGCTAAGTGGAAAACCATACTGTGCAAGGATGGCATTCATTTCCGTATTATTTTCGCCCTGTTCGCCCAGGATGTTGATGATACGGCCGATTGGATTTTTTGCTCCTTCGGGCCATTCGGTAATGCCTACCTGTACCTTTTGTCCATTTTTTGCACCGTTAATGTCACTTAAAGGAACAAATATATCATGGAGCATTTTGCGGTCGTCTATATTTACAAATGCGTAGCGGTCTGATATCCTGATCACACCAATGAAATCGGTTTTTGCACGGGTAATGATCTCAACAACTTCGCCTTCGTTCTTGCGGCCGCTCTTTTTAGCAAATATGTACACTTTCACTTTGTCGCCGTGCAGCGCATTGTGAAGCTTCCTGGCTGAAACAAAGATGTCTTTTTCAAATTCATCATCGGGAATTACAAAAGCCGACCCGTCGGCGGTCATATCGACCTTGCCTGTAAGAAAAGTTTTTAGGTCCTTTAATTTGAACTTTCCCTTCTCAGGTTCCAGGAAAACGCCTTTTCTCGCCTGATCTTTTAACAGCTCAAGTATGGTTTCCTTTGATGCTGCATCCGTGATATTTAATTTAGCAGAAACCTGTTTGTAATTTAAAGCCTCGTTATTACTTTTTTCCAGTACGTCGCTAATTAATTGTATTAAAACGAGTTCCAGGTGAGAAGATTTCTTTTTTGCCATAATCTATATATCAATCACCCGAAGGTAACAATTTGAACTGAGTATTGTTCGATTTTGTATCTTTGATGACAAGCCGATTGTGAATGTATTGTGTTTTAAAGGCGATGCGTCTAATGGTAACCCGCGACTACAATCCGGGAATTGCAGCAATCAGTTTTTTGGTATAATCGGCCCTTGGATGGTTGTAAATGGCTTCCGGGAAACCCTGTTCTTCAATTTTACCTTTATTCATCACCAGCATCCTGTCAGATATATGTTTTACTACTGCCAGATCATGAGAGATGAAGATGTAGGTTAGTCCAAATTCCTGTTGCAGTTCGCGCAGCAGGTTCAGTACCTGCGCCTGTACGGAGACATCCAATGCAGATACCGATTCATCGCAAATGATAAATTTTGGTTGTAGGGCCAAAGCCCTGGCAATGACAATGCGCTGACGCTGACCTCCTGAAAACTCGTGCGGATACCTGTTAAAATACTCAGGCTTTAAATCAACCCGTTTCAATAAATTAAGGACATGGGATTTTCGCTGTGCATAATTATCAAACATTTTGTGCACCTGTAAAGGTTCCATTAATGCGTTACCTATAGTTAAACGGGGGTTCAGGGAAGAGTAGGGGTCCTGGAATATAATCTGTACATCACGTCTCATCTTTCTTAGTCCAACCATGTTTAAGGAAGTGATGTCTGTTCCGTTAAACAGGACCTGGCCGGATGTAGGTTCAACAAGTCTTATAATGCTTCGGCCCAAGGTCGTTTTTCCACAACCTGATTCGCCAACAAGGCCAAGGGTTTCTCCTGGGTATACATCAAAGGTAATGTCATCCACTGCCTTTATCGTATCTTTGGTTTTGCCAAAGAGACCCTTTTTTACCGGGTACCAGGTGCAGAGCTGTTTAACCTGCAACAATGGATCCAGGCTGTAAAGCTGTTTTCTCCGCGCCTCAATTTCCTGCGGTGTATAACTGTTTATCTCGAGTAAATGCGCGACAGCCATGTCCTTATTTTCATCCAGAAAATCAGCTACTACCGGTAGCTTTTTTAATAACCTTTGCGGGCTTGGTCTGCAGGCCAACAAGCCTTTCGTGTAGGGATGTGCTGGTGTTTCAAACAGTTTTCTTGCCTGGTTCTGCTCTACGATCTGTCCTTTGTACATGACCGCTACATCATCTGCAATTTCGCGGATCACCGCGAGGTCGTGCGAGATAAAAATCATCGCCATGCCACGCTCTGTTTTGAGCTTCAGCAGCAATTCAAGGATTGTTTTTTGTACGGTTACATCCAGTGCAGTGGTCGGCTCGTCAGCAATCAGCAGTTCGGGGTTGCAGCTTAAGGCCATGGCAATCATCACCCTCTGCTTTTGTCCACCCGACAACTGGTGCGGGTAGCTGTTGAAGATCTGTTCGGGGCGTGGTAGCTGCACTTCGTTAAACAAAGCGATGCTTTTTTCTCTTGCACTGGCCTTATCTGCTTTTTGGTGTAGCATGATCGCCTCTTTCACCTGATCTCCACAGGTAAACACAGGATTAAGGGAAGTCATAGGTTCCTGAAAGATCATGGCTATTTTATTACCCCTATATTTTCTAATCTCCTCAGCTGATAAATTGAGCAGGTTGATCTGTTGAAATTCAATTTCCCCGCCGATTTTTGTACTTTGCGGATCATGCAGGCGCATGATGGAAAAAGAGGTGACTGATTTTCCTGAACCTGATTCGCCGACGATGCCCAGCACTTTTCCCTTGTCTACATTAAAACTGACTTCGTTTACTGCCTTGACCCAGGAATTGTCCTCTTTATGGAGAAATTGTATATCGAGATTTTTAACTTTCAGCATTGTTAAGATACGATCTTGATAAAAGAAATTTGACATCAAGGTAGGTATTTTATCGTTCAGATTCGGCAGTTTGCGTAATTTTGCAGTATGGAAAGAGAAATTCTTGATACCAAGCGTAAGGCTTTAAAGATTAACTTAAACCCTAAAATTTACGGGACCTTTGCCGAGATCGGTGCTGGACAGGAGGTAGCCCGTAACTTTTTTACTGCCGGTGCAGCATCCGGTACTGTTGCAAAGACCATGTCGGCCTACGACATGACCTTTAGTGATGTTATTTATGGTGCGGAAAGTTCTGGCAGGTATGTAAGTGAATCCAGGCTTTTAAAAATGATCGGTCATGAATTCAGTTTATTGACGGAACGCTTAATTGGTGAGAAATATGAGGATCGTACCTTTTTCGCTTTTGCGGATACTGTCACTACCCTCAACTATAACAAATCGAACGATCCCCATGGATGGATTGGGATCCGTTTTCAGACCGAGCCGGGTGGAGCACCCAACGAGATTTTTTTTCATGTGCGCCTGTTGGATACAGATGCCGCCCTGCAGCAAAATGTGCTGGGTATTATTGGTGTAAATCTGGTTTACGCTGCTTTTTATTTCAATCAGGATCCTAAAACCATGATTGAGTCCCTGGCCGATAACCTTACCGTAGGTTCTGTAGAAATTGACCTGATCTCCGTGAATGGCCCCGTATTTAAAGACATCAACAATATCCTGTTAAACCTTTACCTGATCGTCAAAGACTTCTCTGACGCAGCCATATTTGATTCTTTAGGCAAGCCGTGTTTACCTAAAGACCTGCTTTACAAGAAAGATATCATGATCTTGCGCACCAAATATGCACAGAAGTCAAATCCTAACTTTAGTATGTTAAACAAGGCTGTAGACCAGTTTGTAAGAACGGAGCATGTAAAGGAAGACAACCTGAGCGTACTGATCGAAGTTCTGATGTCCAATGTGCTAAGCGCTAACGACGACGTGCCTGAAAATACCGACCTGAAGGCTGTTGCAAAAAGAGCCGAAGAGATGTGTAATACAGGGAACCTTGTAATTGTATCCAATTTTGCCAGGCACAATAAGCTGGCCAAATACCTGGATCGCTGCAGGCCCAAAA
>CAMLDJ010000391.1 GCA_946478755.1 uncultured Pedobacter sp.
ATGCCGGTATTTGCTTCATTCACGCACCCCTGTTTAACTCTGCAATGAAAACTGTTGCCCCCATTCGTAAGGAATTGGGCGTAAAAACGTTCTTTAATATGCTGGGACCGATGGTGAATCCGGCAAGGCCAAAAAATCAGATCGTTGGGGTGTTTAGCCTTGAACTTGCGCGCTTATACGCTTACCTGTATCAGGATACGGATAAAAATTATACAATATTGCATGCTGTTGATGGTTTTGATGAGGTGTCTTTAACCTGCGATATCAAGACTTTCAGTAAAAAAGGCGAAGCATTGTTAAAGGTTGCGGACCTTGGCTTCGAACAGATCACTGAAGATAAGATCAAGGGTGGGGATACGGTGGAGTCCTCCGCAAAAATATTTATGAATGTGCTGACTGGGCAGGGGACCGACGAGCAAAACAATGTGGTTCTGTGTAATGCGGCCCTGGCCATACAAACCATAGATCACAGCAAGTCATTTGGCGACTGCTTTTACGAGGCTGAGGCATCCTTAACAGGACATAAAGCCTTAGAAAGCTTTAAAAAATTAACCGGTAGATAAGCTTCCTGAGATAAAAAGAAAATTAAATGGATGTTAAACTAAAAATATGCGGAATGAAGCTGCCCGAAAACATACAGGCAGTCGCCGCTTTGAAACCCGATTATTTAGGCTTCATCTTTTTTCGGGATTCCAAACGCTTTGTAGATGGGTTAACGCCTTCTTTTGTGAAAGATCTGCCTTCAGAGATCAGAAGGACAGGTGTCTTTGTAAATGAGGAACTGAACAAGGTAGCCGAGCTTGCCGTCCTGTATGGTCTGAATGCAGTTCAGCTGCATGGTCAGGAACCTGCAAAGTATTGCATCGCCTTAAAAACGCTGTTAGCTAATACTGGTATGGAACTGATCAAAGCATTTGGTGTAAATGAGCATTTCGACTTCAGTACTTTAAATGCGTATACCAACGTTGCAGACTATTTTCTGTTTGATACCCAAACGCCTGATCACGGTGGTTCCGGTAAAACTTTTAACTGGGCGATTCTTGAAAACTATAAGCTGAGCAAGCCGTATTTTTTAAGTGGGGGCATTGGGCCGGATAGCATAGCGCAGTTGAAACAGATCAATGATCCACGTTTGTATGCCATAGATGTCAACAGCAGATTTGAGCTGGCACCAGGTTTGAAGAATATAGAAAGATTAAGAGACTTTAAAAATAAACTAATATGACCAGTTATTTTGTAAATGAAAAAGGATACTACGGAGATTTTGGAGGAGCCTATATCCCCGAAATGCTTTATCCCAATGTAGAAGAATTAAGGCAGAACTACCTGAAAATAATTAATGAGGAGGCCTTTCAGCAAGAATTCCATCAGCTGCTTAAGGATTATGTCGGCAGACCTTCGCCGCTATATCTTGCCAGGCGCCTTTCGCAAAAGTACAATGCTAATATCTTTTTGAAGCGGGAAGACCTGAACCATACGGGAGCGCATAAGATCAACAATACCATCGGACAGATCTTAATGGCCGAACGCCTTGGGAAAAAACGCATCATTGCTGAAACCGGCGCTGGTCAGCACGGTGTCGCCACTGCCACAGTCTGCGCCCTGCGCGGCCTGGAATGTGTCGTATATATGGGCGAGATAGACATTCAGCGCCAGGCCCCCAATGTAGCCAGGATGAAAATGCTGGGTGCCAAGGTGGTGCCGGCAACTTCGGGTAGCAAGACCTTAAAAGATGCGACAAATGAGGCCATGCGCGACTGGATCAATAATCCTGTAGATACCCATTACATCATCGGTTCCGTGGTTGGCCCGCACCCTTATCCGGATATGGTAGCCATTTTCCAGTCCATCATCTCTGAAGAAACGAAAAAACAACTGATTGAGCAAACCGGCAGCGATCAGCCCGACTACGTATTGGCTTGCGTTGGTGGTGGCAGCAATGCCATAGGAATGTTCTATCATTTTATCGATGATGAGAAGGTGAAGCTGATTGCTGTTGAGGCAGCGGGCAGGGGGGTAGACAGCGGCTTTTCTGCGGCAACCACCGCCTTAGGCAAAGAAGGTGTGCTGCATGGCAGCAGAAGTATCCTGATGCAAACACATGACGGACAGGTAGTAGAGCCTCATTCGGTATCTGCCGGACTGGATTATCCTGGTATTGGTCCTCAGCATGCCCATTTGTTTAAAACAGGGCGTGGAAAGTATGTGTCCATTACCGATGACGAATCTTTACAGGCCGGTTTGCTGCTGACGCAGATGGAAGGTATCATTCCGGCAATAGAGAGTGCCCATGCGTTGGCCTATCTGGAAAAAATGACCTTCAGTGGAAAAGAAAACGTTGTCGTTTGTCTGTCGGGTAGGGGTGACAAAGACATGGATACTTACATGAAATACTTCAATCTATAATTTAAGCATGAGCAGAATAAAAGAACTTTTTCAGAACAAGAAGAATATATTATCCATCTATTATACGGCGGGTTACCCAGGTTTAAACGATACACTTAACATCGCTGAGGCACTGGAACAGGCCGGAGCCGATCTTTTGGAGATTGGTTTTCCCTATTCTGATCCTGTAGCGGACGGGCCAACCATTCAGGCCAGCAGCAAGCAGGCCCTTGATCAGGGAATGGACCTGAAGTTACTGTTTGAACAGTTGAAAGACCTCCGCAGCAAAATTAGTATACCTGTTTTACTCATGGGATATGTAAATCCCGTATTACAGTATGGTGTAGAAAATTTTTGCAAATCCTGTGTGGAAGTCGGCGTAGATGGCTGTATTGTGCCGGACCTGCCCATGGTAGAATATGAAGAATTGTACAGAAGGGTATTTGAAGCGCATGGGTTGACCAATATCTTTTTGGTTACCCCACAAACATCGGCCGATCGCATCCGCAAGATTGACGGTTTAAGTAATGGCTTCATTTATCTCTTGTCTTCCTCTGCCACTACTGGCCAGCAGCTGCAGGTATCAGAAAATACGGAAAGCTACTTCTCCAGAATAGCCGACATGAAGCTCAATAACCCAACAATGATCGGATTTGGCATTAACAGCAAAGAAACCTTTGATAAGGCCTGTCAATATGCCAATGGGGCAATCATAGGCAGTGCCTTTGTAAAGGCACTTGATGAGGCAGATCTGAACAACAGCATCAAAGCATTCATGCAAAAATTTAAGCAGTAGTCAGGGCTTTCTTTTTCTTAATCGATTTGAGAAAAAGGAAGCCTGCCAGGCCGGAAATTACAGAAGCACAAAGAATGGCAAATTTGGCTTCTGTAACATGAAGCTCGTCACTAAAAGAAAGCAGGGAGATGAAGATGGACATGGTAAAGCCTATGCCTGCAAGCATCCCCAGGCCGATAATGTGTTTCCATCCCGCTCTTGAAGGCAAATGACCCAGCTTAAGCTTCACTGCCAGCCAGGAGAACAAGGTTACGCCAGCTGTCTTGCCAAGGAACAGCCCCATGATGATGCCAAATCCCAGGGGAGATGCCAAACCGCTGATCATTTCTTTCTGAAAGCTAATGTTGGTGTTGGCCAAAGCAAAGACCGGCATGATCAGGTAGTTTACCGGGCCATTTAGCCGGTGCTCCAGCTTTTCTAAAGGAGAAGGTACATTGGTTTTATTGGTAGGGATGGTGAAAGCCAGCAGTACCCCCGCAATGGTTGCATGGATGCCCGAATGGTGAATAAAATACCATAGGAATAAACCCGGGATAAGATAAAAATAAAGCGGTTTGATCTGGAGAAAATTGAAGGCCATTAATAAAACGACGACCGCAGCAGCCATTAGTAAATAATCAAAATGAACCTCATTGGTGTAAAATACAGCGATGACGAGGATGGCGCCAAGATCATCCACAATAGCCAGTGCAGCCAGAAATACTTTTAAGGAACCGGGTACGCTTTTGCTGAGCATTGAGATGATGGCGAGCGCAAAGGCAATATCTGTGGCCATTGGGATTCCCCAGCCGGAGGCGGTAGGCTCAGCTCGGTTAAACAGGAAATAAATGAAGGCTGGCACCAGCATTCCGCCCAAGGCGGCAACTATGGGCAGGGACGCCTTTTTTAGGGAAGACAGTTCCCCTTCCAGCATTTCCCGTTTAATCTCCAGGCCAACCAGCAGGAAAAATACAGCCATTAAGGCATCGTTGATCCATGCTGATACCGTAAAGGAATAAGAATTTGTACCAAAGGTAAAACCCAGATCGGTTGCTAAAATAGCTGAAAATGCAGATGCGAAGGATGAATTTGCGATGAGCAGGGAAATTGCTACACAGCACAGCAGCAGTATACCGCCAATCTGGCCCGAGCGAAAAAAATCTCTGAAAGCCTGTAGATTTATTGATTTAGCCATGTGGGTAAATATAGCTATTTAAGCGAACTACAGAAAATTGCTCAGATCTCCCTTTCCGTCACGCAGAATTTCAAACTCACCGGAAGTGCAGTCTACCACTGTAGAAGCTTCATTATCCCCATAGCCGCCATCAATTACGATGTCAACGGTATGCTCATATTTTTCATGGATCAGTTCCGGGTCTGTCGAATATTCGATCACATCATCATCGTCACGGATAGAGGTGGATAGAATGGGATTGCCCAATTGTCTCACAATTTCCCTGGCAATATCATTATCCGGGACCCTGATACCTACAGTCTTTTTATTTGCACTTAATAGCTTGGGTACATTATTGTTGGCATTTAAAATGAAGGTGAAAGGGCCTGGCAGCGCCTTTTTAAGCAGCCTGAATGTGGCAGTATCAATCGGCTTGAAGTAATCCGAAATGTGACTCAGATCAGAGC
>CAMLDJ010000392.1 GCA_946478755.1 uncultured Pedobacter sp.
CGCTTCTTTGGGTGAATTTGAACAAGGTCGCCCGGTATTGGAGAAATTAAGGGAGGAATACCCTGGCAAAAAAACGGTTATCACTTTCTTTTCACCTTCAGGCTACGAGATCAGAAAAAACTATCCCCTTGCAGAAGGCATCTTCTATTTACCTTTAGACACAGCCTCAAATGCAAAGCGGTTTATAGCAGCCATCAACCCTGAGCTTGCCATTTTTACCAAGTACGAATACTGGTACCATTATTTTAAAGAACTGCATCAAAAAGAGATTCCGTTGTTCATTATTTCAGGGATTTTCAGGCCAGATCAGATCTTTTTCAAAGCATACGGATCATTTCACCGAAAAATACTTAGCTACGTTACCCACTTCTTTGTGCAGAATGAGGAAAGCATTCAGTTATTGGCAACCCTAAATATTCAAAATGCAACGTTAAGCGGCGATACCAGGTTTGACCGTGTCGCCGAAAATGCAATACTACCAAGAAAGTTAAGTTTGATTGAAAAATTTTGCGAAGATGCGGCGGTTTTAATAGCAGGGAGTACATGGCCGGAAGATGAGCGTTTAATTGCCTCACTCTGCGTTAAAAATCCAGACTGGAAATTTATCATAGCACCGCATGAGATCGGTGTCCATCATATCCATGAAATAGATAGTTTGTTTCCGCAGGCGATAAAATACTCGGCATTTGCAACAACTACAGCCCCGGAAAACTCCGGATTCCAGGTACTTATTATTGACAATATAGGCATGTTGTCTGCGCTATACGCTTATGGTCGGATGGCTTACATAGGGGGCGGATTCGGCGTAGGCATCCACAATACATTAGAAGCAGCAGCCTTCGGTATACCTGTTATATTTGGTCCGAAATACGATAAGTTTCAGGAAGCGAAAGACCTGATCAAATTAGGGGCGGCAAAAAGCATCAATAACCAGGATGAGCTGGAAGCAGCTTTCCGGACACTTCATCAAACTGCTGATATTGGCGCTGTGGCTAAAAATTATGTGACCTCAAAAACCGGATCAACTGATCAGATCATACGGCATTTGTCTGGTTATCTTAAGATTTAGCCATTTCAACCAGTGCTTTTATAAACTTCGGATTATCGTTCAAGCTTTCTACCAGTTGTACATGTTCTCCACCCAGAGCCCTGAATTCCTCATGGTATTCAACGGTAATTTCGTAAAGTGTTTCCAAACAATCAGCTACAAATGCAGGACTAAAAACCAACAGTCGCTTTTTACCTTCGGCCGCAAGTTTTTTTAACACATCCGTGGTATAGGGCTGCACCCAGGGTTCTTTGCCCAGACGGGACTGGAAACAAACGGTGTAATCTGCCCGGGAAATATTCAGTTTTTCAGCGATCAGTCTCGCGGTATCATGGCCCTGAGCTGAATAACACATTTTATTTGTATCATTCAGGGAGTCACAGCAATTTTCCTTTTTCAGACAATAGTTACCGGTGTGGTCGCACTTTAACAACTGACGTTCGGGTAAGCCATGAAAGCTGAACAAGACGTGATCGTAAGTTTCTGGCTGATATTTCCGTGCATGCTCGGCAAAGACTTCTGTCATGAGCTCGTTGTCATGAAAAGAACTTACAAAACTGACAGGTGGTATGGTAGCCCATTTACCCAACAATTCCATCACCAGCTGGATCACCGAACCCGTGCTGGCTGAAGCGTATTGTGGAAATAGAGGAATCACCCTGATGCTCTCAACAAGCCCGGCTTTCATTTTTTCAAGGGCAGATGAAATCGACGGATTCTGGTAACGCATGGCCAGTTCAACCTGGTAATCTTCACCCAATTGCTCCTGTACTAAAGCGGCCTGCAGTTTACTAAAGTACAACAATGGCGAACCATTCTCATCCCAGATTTCTTTGTAGAGTTTTGATGTTTTAGGGCTGCGAAAAGGGACAATGACACCTTTAACCAACAGCGTACGGTTAAATGCATTGATGTCGATCACACGCTCATCCATCAGAAACTGATCCAGATATTTGCGTACATCTCCAACTTCCGGACTATCCGGAGTTCCTAAATTCACTAATAACACGCCCTTTTTACCCATAATATTCCCCAAAATTAATTATTCAACCCATTATTCTCTTTCATCCTTTAATGGAAAAAGAATAATTACTTTATAATGATGATTTAAGACTTAATAAGATGACAGTTCGGATTTTACTTGTTCCATAAGCCACATTGGTGTGGATGTTGCACCGCAAATGCCCACTTTGTCATTCACAGAAAACCAGCTCTTGTCGATCTCCTCGATATTGGAAATAAAATAGCTCTGGCTATTATATTTTTTGCATACATCATATAAAACCTTTCCATTTGAGGACTTTTTCCCCGAAACGAACAGAATCTTATCGAAGTGTGCCACAAATTTTTCCAGATCGCCGTAACGGTTTGATACCTGCCTGCAAATGGTATCATTTGCTTTAACCTCATAACCTCGTGCAATCAGCTCCTCTTTGATGCTATAAAACTTGTCCGTACTCTTCGTGGTCTGGCTATACAATGTAAATTTGCCGGGTAAATCCTTCCCATCCAGTTCTGTGATATCCTGGAATACAATAGCTTTACCATCCGTTTGCCCTTGCAGGCCTATAACCTCTGCATGACCGTGCTTACCGAAGATCAGGATCTGCTCTTCATCATCATGTGAGTTTTTGATTCTGTTCTGCAGTTTCAGTACCACGGGGCAGGAAGCATCAATCAGGGTAAGCTCATTTTGCAGTGCAAGCTGATAGGTAGAAGGCGCCTCTCCATGTGCACGGATCAAGACTTTTTCTTTATGTAAATGCTGCAGCTGCTCATGATCTATAATTCTTAGCCCTTTATCCCTCAGCCGCTTTACTTCTTCATCATTATGCACGATATCGCCAAGGCAATAAAGATAATCCTCCTTGTCCAGTATATCCTCAGCCATGTCAATAGCGTAAACCACCCCAAAGCAAAAGCCAGATGCTTTATCTATAGTTACTGCTAAATTGTATTCCCCGGGCATAAATGTTTTCTTGAAATCTTACAAAACTACGTAAAATCTGAATGATTTTTTATTTCTTAAGTTTAATTGACGCCATAATACGTTCCAAAATCTCTCTGATCATCAATACAAATAACAAAGCCATTTGTATTGGGTGTAACAATACATTCGGAACAGGATTCTGTTCCGTTAAAAATGAGATCATTATTCTTGATAAAAAGATCAATCCGAATGGCAAGAGGACGTTTACTGGGTTAAAGACAAGCAATACGATCACAGGGCCGACAATAACCAGCAATAAATAAACCAATGCAACCAAATTACTATTTGAAAAGTTCATCAGTAATCTTCGTGCAAAGCCCTTTGCATCTTGCATATCCACATGATGCCGAATAAATCTGTTGGCCAGCAAAACTTCCGCTTTAAGCTGCTGCTGCTTTACCTGCTTGACGATTTCTGTGGCTTCAGCAAGTTTATGGCTTAATTTTTCATGCCACATATGTTTTTTATATAGTGCAGCATCAAAAAACATGCACTCATTACTTCCCGCAGCAAAAGCAGGATGATTGCTTAGCCTGACTAATCTTAGCGGAAGGAGGTTAAGCAAGAGAAAATCGTTTAACGGATAAATGCACTGCGCCAAAAAACCGGAAGCCTTATAAGTAGGAATTAAGCTGAGCGCAGCGAGGCTAAATACTTTGACCCGATAGATCAGGTTATTTATCAAGCCGTAATGCAATGTAACGCCGGAGGATATAAACAACAGGTATTCCCCTGTGGCCCGATCAACCAGTTCAGTTATGCTGCCCCCTTGCTGGACAATAACCTCTATATTTTTATAATCCTGCTGCTCAATGGAGTGCAGCAAATTACCCACATCAGGTTGCTTGGCTGAGGATAAGACAATAACAGAAACCTTTTCTGTAAAATGCTTACCATAATAGCCGAGTTTCGGGTTAGATAAGAAGTTAAATAAGGTAACACAAAATCTTAGCACAAGGAATACAAGCACCGCAAACACAAATACCATCATACAGAAGCAGTTTTTACGGACAGGTGCATCCCTCTAAAATGAGAAAAAATAGACTTAAATGCAAACGCCTAACTTAAATAAACGCGGTCATCTTCGCCTTCAACATCCATAATCACATCCACGTGCTCCTTTAAAACCGTTGCAATTTGCAAGCCGACATAGTCCGTTGCAATCGGGAATATTTTATGACTGCGGTCTACCAGCACCACTGTCCTGATTTTTTTATGTGGAGTATTCAAAAAGACGCCCAGACCATAAGCAAGGGTTTTACCGCTGTTCAGCACATCGTCAACCAAAATAATCACCTTATTTTTCCAATGTATTTCTTCCAGATCAGTATTGGCTACAAGCTTACTATTTTGCCTGTCGAGCTCAATTTTCAGCATGGTAATCTTCAGTTCAGAGACTTTAGACAGGACTTTCTTCAACCTCAGAGCAAGTTTATACCCTCTGTCCCAGATACCGGCCAGCACAATTTCATTTTCCGTAAGATTATCTTCCAATATCTGATAAGCAATACGGTTTATCTTCTGTTGTATCTGTTTTTTATCAAGAATGAGTAATTGAGATCCTGCCATTTTTCGCCTTATTTTATGCTACAAAAAGAACGATTTTAAGGGTCATATTCAAATATTTAAAAATATTTTCCACATCATGAAACCTTTCTGCCTTAGCGGTGTCTAATTGTTAGTTTTTTAGTAATCCTTATCCATGTTTGCCCGGATAGGGATTTCTTTTT
>CAMLDJ010000393.1 GCA_946478755.1 uncultured Pedobacter sp.
ATTTTTGAGAACGCAGGGATTGAAATATTTAGACGTTTAGCTACTTCCCCCTGGCTCCAGCCATTTTTTTGGCGCAGTTGTCTAATGTTTTTTCCAATGATATTCATATTTTTAATTTAGGTGTGTAATCTTGTATTATATTCCTTGCTCAACCTATATTCAACTCACGTGCCAATTTAACCAGATCCATACCCCCAAAATTGCCTGAACTCATTAAAAGTAAGTTCGTACGATAAAAATTTACTTTAAGCAGATATTGTTTTAACTGGTCTGGATGATTAAAAAACAGCAGTTCTTCATACTTAAACGCTGTTTGAACCTCGGTTCGGCTAAACGGCTCCAGTTTTTTATGTTGAAAAGTTTTTTCATCAATATACACAATTGCTGTATCGGCGACTTTCATTGTATCTGCATATTGAGCTAAAAAATTTTTATTTAAACTGCTAAATGTATGTAACTCTATACAGGCTACCAATTTCCTTTGGGGAAACTGAGTCTTTACAGCCTCAATGGTAGCCTTCAATTTCGAGGGAGAATGTGCGAAATCTTTATATACATTGGTTTCCCCCTCGCTGAGTAAAAGCTCCAGGCGTTTAGATGCACCGCTAAATGAGGCAATGGCTGCATCAAATTGTCCGCCGCTGATATTCAATTGCGCACAAACCAATTTTGCTGCATTCAGGTTCATAAGGTTATGCTCACCAAACACCTTAAGCGGTGTTTCGCCAGGCAGCAGATAGGTAATACCATCCTTCACCAGATGCTCAGGAATCCCATACCCGATTTTCTCTACGTCGGCGGTTGACTGCTCAACAAGATCATTCAGGTCTTTATCGGCATTGCAATAAATCAACTTTCCCCCGGGCTGGATGGTATCAATAAATAATCCGAATTGCCTGGTGTAATCTTCATAAGTTTTAAACACATTGATATGGTCCCATGCAATACCGCTTATTACTGCCAGGTTTGCTTTATAAAGATGGAACTTTGGTCTCCTGTCAATCGGTGAAGCCAGGTATTCATCTCCTTCAATAACGATCAGTGGTGCTTCACTGGTAATTTTCACCATGGTATCGAAACCTGCAAGCTGAGCACCGACCAGATAATCAAAATCTCTTTCATAGAAATTAAGCACATGCAGGATCATAGAGGTGATGGTTGTCTTACCATGGCTTCCCCCTATTACAACCCGCAGTTTATCTTTGGTCTGCTCATAGATATATTCAGGATAAGAGTAAATTTTCAGCCCGAGCTGCTGCGCTTTCAACAGTTCAGGGTTGTCAGTAAACGCATGCATACCTAAAATAACAGCATCCAGATCAGGCTTAATGTTTGCCTCATTCCAACCCATTTCTTTCGGTAAAATACCGTACCTGGCCAGCCTGCTATTTGATGGCTCAAAAATAACGTCGTCCGAACCGGTAACCTGGTACCCTTTTTTGTGCAAAGCGATAGCGAGGTTGTGCATAGCACTACCCCCAATGGCTATAAAATGTATACGCATAATGAGGTGTTATTCAATTAATCTTTTCTAAAATGAGCAGCAACCCATTCACCAATCTTTTTATGGTCAACATATTTCATTCCAAAAGGTTGACACGCTTTTTTTATCATCTCCAGATCCGGAGACTCATAAAAGCCGCTAAAAAAAATACTGCCTCCCGGTTTCAATACATTCGCGTACACTGGTATCTGATCAAGCAGGATATTTCTGTTGATATTGGCGAGAATAATGTCGAATGTTGTATCAGGAATCACTTCCTTTCCGCCACAAATGGCAACCAGGTTATGGATGCCGTTCAACGCTGCATTTTCTATTGAGCTCTGGTAACAAACTTCGTCATTATCTATCGCCAGCAGTTTTGAGGCTCCTTTTTTAGCAGCCAGAATGGCGAGTATGGCCGTACCGCAGCCCATATCCAGAATATCTTTATCCTCCACATCCGTTTCCAGGATATATTGCATCATCATTGTAGTGGTCTGATGATGCCCTGTTCCAAATGCCATTTTTGGATCTATGATGATTTCGTATTTATATTGTGGCTTTGCCTCATGAAAGGTCGCGCGTACATAACACTGCTCATCGATGATGAGGGGTTCAAAGTTCTTCTCCCATTCCTCATTCCAGTTCCTGCCTTCAATTTCTGAAACTACATAACTGTACTGGAACGCCCCTTCGAACGATTTCAGTACAGCGATCAGTGCATCTTCATTAAATGCACTAAAATCTATGAATCCAACAAAACCTTCCGCCGCGTCTTCAAAAGTATTAAAACCAATATCGGCCAGTTCAGCAATTAAAAGGTCCTGCTGATATTCTTCAATGGCTTTAAAACTAAAAGTGACTTGTATATAGTTCATTAAGAATTAAAAGCTTTAACAATATCCACAAAATCTCTTGATTTCAGTGAAGCGCCGCCTATTAAGCCTCCATCTATATCCGGCTGCGCAAAAAGCTCTGCTGCATTTTTCGGATTGCAGCTTCCACCATAAAGAATAGTGGTATTTTCTGCGATTGCAGCGCTATACTTAGCTGCGATCTCATTTCTGATGTAGGCATGTACTTCCTGGGCCTGATCAGAAGTTGCAGTAAGGCCTGTCCCGATGGCCCATACCGGCTCATAAGCGATGACCACCTTCGAGAAGTCATCGGCACTTAAGCCAAAAACGCCCTGCTCAAGCTGGCTCTTAAGGACATCAAAATAACTTCCGTTGTTCCTTTCGTCAAGGGTTTCACCGATACAAAAAATTGGGGCAAGTCCGCTTTCTAATGCCTTAACTGTTTTCTGCGCAAGCAGTTCGTTGCTTTCTGCAAAATACTGACGTCTTTCTGAATGGCCTATGATCACATATTCACAGCCAACAGATTTTATCATTGTGGCAGAGATCTCTCCTGTAAAGGCACCGCTATCATTTTGGTGACAGTTCTGAGCCCCGATCTTAACTACATCACCACCTAATTTAGCCAGGCTGTTTAAATGAATATATGGCGAGCAAATGATAGCGATCTGATCGCCATTTTTCTCATCCCTTACCATATTAACGATTTCTGAAAATAAAGATATGCCATTTGCATAATCCAGATTCATCTTCCAATTTCCTGCAACTATTTTTTTTCTCATTTATTTGTGATTAGGTTTATTTAAAAATCGGTATTGTGCGCACAGGCTTAAAACCTCCTGTGCATTTTTGTCATTTCAAAAATAGCTGCTAATATATCCTTTTCGACAGTATCAAATGCTATATTTCTGCGTTCGTAAACTTTTTCAGCGGTTTCGAACATTTTATCGAGCTGATACACATCAAATCCATGCGCACCGCCCCAGGCAAAGTCAGGGATAAAGTTCCGCGGAAAACCTGCACCAAAAACATTGGCACTCACTCCAGCGACTGTACCGGTATTAAACATAGTATTGATTCCGCACTTAGCATGGTCGGCCATAATTAAACCACAGAACTGCAGTCCCGTTTCCCGGAAAAGCTCCGATTCATAGTCCCATAACTTGACATCGGCATAATTATTTTTCAGATTTGAATTGTTGCTGTCGGCGCCAATGTTACACCATTGTCCCATTACGGAATTGCCCAGATATCCTTCGTGGCCTTTTGAGGAATATCCCCAGATCACGGCATTATTAATTTCTCCGCCAACACGGCTACACGGGCCAATAGTGGTCTGCCCGTAAATCTTTGCCCCCATTTTAACCTGCGAATCATGACACAAGGCAAACGAGCCCCGTATGTGACAACCTTCCCATATCTGCGAATTTACGCCTATATAAATCGGGCCGTTTAAACTGTTAAAGGTAGAACACTCGGCCTGGGCACCTTCTTCCGCGAAAATATCGTCGCCTAAAAAAGTGTTTGTTCCACTTAACTGTACTGATGTTTTGCCCTTGGTCAGCAACGCAAAATCCTTTCTCAGCTCTACATCATTATAGCTGAAAATATCTTCAGGAACCAATATCCTGATGAAGTCGGCAGTATACGCTTTTACACGGAGTTGCTTTAAAGGATCTGGCCCCTCTGTTTCGCCGGGAATTGGCTTATATCCAATAAGGATATCATTTTTTTTTAGGGCTTCGCCTGCCTCAAGAGCAGAAAATGCTTCCAGTAACCCCCCATCCGGACAAACAGATCCGTTAATATAAAGTTGGGCGTCCGCGAGCGACCGGTATTTTACCGCTAAATATTCTGTCGTAATAAAGCCACAGGTTGCATTCAGATGCTTCTGCCATTTTTCAGCAATCGTCAGAATCCCTATTCGCAGATCTGCAACCGGCCTGGTAAAAGACAGTGGCCGTAAAGATTGCCAGGCATTGTCATCAAATAAATTGATCATCATAAGCTACAAAAATAAAAAAAGTCCCGAAGCAACAGCATCGGGACTTTAAATAATTTCTTATTTGTGTATAATTACTTTTTAGCGTAACGTGTTTTAAATTTATCGATACGACCAGCAGTATCAACCAATTTCATTTTTCCTGTATAGAAAGGATGAGAAGTATGAGAAATCTCTAATTTATATAAAGGATACTCGTTGCCATCTTCCCATTGGATAGTTTCTTTAGTATCTACACAAGATTTAGTTAAAAAAGAGTATTCGTTTGACATATCTTTAAATACTACAAATCTATAGTTTGATGGATGCAGATCTTTTTTCATATTATTATATACTTATTTGTCGCTTATTTTTAAGGATGCAAATATCAGTATTTTATTTTTTAATAACAAGTATGTGTGGAAAAATTATC
>CAMLDJ010000394.1 GCA_946478755.1 uncultured Pedobacter sp.
GATAAAAAATATGGTTTTTCTGTTTCTTATAGCCCCTGGTTAAAAAGCCTCGTTCCGGATGTAAGCCTGACTTATTTAAGCGGTTTTTATAAGCCTGATGAAAAGACCACAATAGGAGGGGCTTTAAGGTATTTTAATCTTGGTGAAATCCAGTTGATGGACATCAATCAAAATGACCTGGGTGTATATAGTCCGAATGAGCTCGCCTTTGATTTGACCTATGCCAGGCAAATGAGCGAATCGTTTTCTTTGGGAACCTCCTTACGGTATGTTTATTCCAATCTTACTTCCGGGCAATTCACATCCGGACAGCGGACGAACGCAGGCACGGCATTAGCCGTCGATGTATCTGGTTATTTTAAAAAGCCCACAATTTTCTTAGGTAGTGATGCCATTGTTGCTGCAGGGATAAATATTTCCAATATTGGTACCAAGGTTAGTTATTCGGATAACGGGCCTGCATATTTTTTGCCTTCGAATCTTAAAATAGGTGGGGCCTCTACTTTCCTTATCGATGATTATAACCAGTTTACGTTTGCGCTTGATCTTAATAAGTTACTTGTACCTACCCAGCCGGTTTATGATGCAAATGGAAGAATTATAGCGGGCAGGGATCCGGACCGCTCCGTGCCCGCAGGAATCTTCGGATCATTTAGTGATGCACCAGGAGGATTTAGTGAAGAAGTAAAAGAGGTAAGTATAGCTGCTGGAATGGAATACTGGTACAATCAGCAATTTGCTTTCCGGGCAGGGTATTTTTATGAAAGCCCTAGAAAAGGAAACAGACGCTATTTTACACTCGGTGCAGGTTTGAAATACAATGTATTTAATATTGATATTGCCTACCTGCTTGCCAATACGCAAAAGAGTCCTTTGGCCAACACATTAAGATTTACCATGCTCTTTAACTTTGGGCCTGAACCGTAGTAAAGGTTAGCCTAAGGTATAACAAAAGAGAGCTTATTAATTATAATTAACAAACACCAGTATAAAATAGAATGAAGATTAAAGTAGGTTTTGGATTTGATGTACACCAGTTGAAGGAAGGTCATCCATTTATTGTTGGCGGGGTTAAACTTGACCATCATAGTGGTGCTTTTGGACATTCTGATGCCGATGTTCTTTTACATGCTATATGCGATGCTTTATTAGGTGCAGCGAATTTACGGGATATTGGTTATCATTTTAAAAATACTGATCCCCGCTGGAAAGGGATCAGCAGTCTGATCCTGTTGCAGGAAACCGTTAAGCTCCTCGAAAATAAAGGCTACGAAATAGGTAATATCGATGCGATGCTATGTATGGAAGCACCAAAGATAAATCCGCATATACCTGCCATGCAAAAACACATCGCTGAAGCCGCAGGTATCTCAACAGAAGACATTTCTATTAAAGCGACCACAAATGAACAAATGGGGTTTATCGGCAGGGAAGAAGGGGTGGTTGCTTATGCGGTTTGTCTAATTCAGAGGGAAAAATAACCGTTCTCTTCAACGGCTGCATTGCTTCGCTGAAGGGCGAAGAAAGCTAGGCCGTCCTCTGAGAAGGCAATTTTTCTTTCACAAATAAAAAGAAAACCTGTGCTTTGTCGGTTGCTTCTTATTAGAAACTATTTATGCCACTAAAAATAGTCTGTTCTTTCCAGACTCACAAGGAGGTAATTTAAAGGAACAAATCTGTGCTTTTGTCGGTTGCTTCCTGTTAGAAACTATCTGTGCAGCTAAAAATAACCTGTTCTTTCCAGAGTCACAACGCAAAGAGCTAAAGAAACAAAACCTTTGCTGGCTGTCTCCATTAAATATCTGAGCTGTAAAAACTATGCTTGTCCACCTGCAAGGTTTGCAATGATCAGGAAAATTACCTTCTCAGAGAAGTCCTAGGCGCTCTTTGCTCCTTCTTCAGGAGCTTAAGAGATGCCAGACTTCGAAGAGAAGGTAATTTTCCTACTCTAAAAACCCAAATTTCCCCTGGTTATAGTCACTAATAGCCTGCTGTATTTCTTCCGCTGTGTTCATCAGAAATGGTCCATACTGTGCAATTGGCTCATTAATTGGTTCCCCACTAAGTACAAGTACCACAGTATTGTCGAGGGCTTCAATGTTAATTTCAGATCCTTCATTCTTAAAATGGATAAACTGGTCGGCATTGGCTGTCTCCTTACCATTTATTTTAATGCTGCCTTCAATAACCACAAACCCGGTATTGTGACTTGCCGGAAGACTGACCGCAGCTTTACCGCCTTTCTTTAGGCGTATATTAAACACATTGATCGGTGTAAAAGTACTTGCTGAGCCTATGGTGTCTTTGTATGCACCGGCAATGACTTCAATTGTTCCGACGCCATCAGGAAGGTCGTGCCTGGCCATGTCCTGATGTTTGATACCCTGGTATTTAGGTTTGGTCATTTTGTCCTTAGCAGGCAGGTTAACCCACAATTGCACCATCTGAAAATCGCCTCCATTTTTACTAAACTCGGCTTCATGGTATTCTTTGTGTAATATTCCACCAGCGGCAGTCATCCATTGCACGTCGCCGGGATAAATTACCCCACTGTTGCCTGCGCTGTCATGATGTGCTATAGCGCCATGATAGGCAATTGTTACGGTCTCAAAGCCTCTATGCGGATGTACACCAACCCCCCGGGGGTCTTTCCTGGCCGAAAAATTGATCTTAGCATTATAATCGAGCAAAAAGAATGGGCTCATTTTAATCCTGTAACCACTAGGGAAAAAGTTATGTACCCTAAATCCATCACCAACCATATGCGGTGCCGGTGCGCTTAACACGGCCGACACCTGTTTTATATTCGCTTCCATTTTGTCTCCTTTCTGTTTATGACCCGGATGCTGTTACCTGTGATCAGGCTTGTTTCACGAATTGTAATTCGCCTGCGATTTTAACTTGTTCGCTTACCATTACACCTCCAGTCTCAAGAGCCGCATTCCATGTTAAACCAAAATCCGTCCTGTTGATCTTTCCGCTGATGGTGAATCCGGCTTTGGTATTTCCCCATGGATCGGTTGCAATGCCACCAAATTCTACACTTAATTTTACAGGTTTGCTCACACCTTTTATGGTCAGATTACCTTCCAGCGTGTAGTCATCATCCCCTTTAGTAAATGACGTAGACTCAAAAGTTAGTTTTGGGAACTGATCAGCGTCAAAAAAATCTCCGCTTTTCAGGTGATTGTCACGGTCGGTATTACCGGTGTCAATAGATCCACTTTCGGCTTCAAATTTAACCTGCGCATGCTCAAAGTTGTCAGAGGTTGAGCTTAAAGAAGCATTTAATACTTTCAGGCTGCCAGTTACGGTAGTGATCATTAAGTGTTTTACTTTAAATTGGATCTCGCTGTGTGTAGGGTCTAAAACCCAGTTTGTAGTTGCCATAATGTTGTTGTTTTATTTATTTCTTTTGATTGACAACACAAAGGTATAGCGATAGGTTTAACGGAACATTGATGTATGATAAGAAAACATCAAGTTTTGAAATGCCTATGTGCCAGGTCTTTGCGAACCCTGCTTAATGATTCGGGCGTAATGCCTAGATAGGAGGCAATCATCCATTGCGGCACCCTTAAGGTAAGATTTGGATAAAGTTTTATGAAATTCAGGTAGCGTTCTTCAGCCGTTGCACTAAGTAACATATTGATTCTTTTTTGCATGAACCTGATAGAGTTGTTAAGTATGGTATGGTTAAGGTCATGCATGCAGGGTACAATTTTGGCGGCTTCATTGATATAATCTTTTGGGATTAATATCGCCTGAGTCTGTTCAATCGCATCAATAAAAAAATCCGAGGCCTCATTAAAAAGCATCCCATTTCGATCAGACAGCCACCATTGTTCGGGCGCAAACTGAATGATATGTGTTTTTCCCTTGCTGTCGATAGAATAGCTGCGCAGTAAGCCACTCATAACAAAATAGCCGTGTGTTGAAACCTCACCCTTCATCAGGATCATCTCATTTCTTTCAAATTTTTTGATTTTAAGCTTGTCAGATATCAGCGCAAACTGCTCGTCTGTCAGGGCTACTTTGTTTTGTAAATAGGCTTTAAATTGTCTTAGCATGTGATTATAGATGAAATCTATTTCTTACCTGGTTCGATATTGGAAAAGTCGACGCCACATTTGCAGTTCGAAGCACAGCCTCCATTTTTGGGCGACACTGCACGATAAATAATGCGTCCAACATAAAATATGGCCGCTGCAAAAAGTAAGATCACAAAAATCGTCTGGACATCCATGAAACAAAAATAACAAGTGCCCTGGCAAATGGGGTCTGTAGAATGTAAATTTAAGCTTCCAGCTTAATGATTGTATCTCGCAGCAATGTATCATTCCAGGTTCCATTGACGACCATTGGTGTGCTCAATTTGCTAAAGAAAGACGAAACGATCTTACGAGACCATCCTTGTGGTCTGTATACTTTTTAATGTTCTGTACGATTTCTCGTTGCTTTGAGCTAATCGCTTGATATATCGATAATAAACCGTATCTTTGCGCCAAAAATCATACGCATTTTATGCAAAAAATTAGAAATATAGCTATCATAGCCCACGTTGACCACGGTAAAACTACACTGGTTGATAAGATCTTACATTCTTGTTCAATCTTCCGTGATAACGAACAAACGGGAGATTTAATACTTGACAACAATGATCTGGAACGTGAGCGTGGAATTACCATCGTATCTAAAAACGTTTCCGTACAGTATAAAGAT
>CAMLDJ010000395.1 GCA_946478755.1 uncultured Pedobacter sp.
CCACGCTGTTGTCATAGAAGTACAAACCTGGCACGGCATAATCCGATTTCGGCTGAACAGGCTTCTCCTCTATCGAAATCGCTACATTCTGATCGTCAAATTCCACTACGCCATAACGTTCCGGATCGGAAACCCTGTACGCAAATACAACCCCGCCTTCAGGGTCTGCACTGGCTTGTAAAAGCCTGGACATTCCATCACCGTAAAATATGTTATCTCCCAAAACCAATGCCACCTTATCGTCACCAATAAAATCAGCACCAATCACGAAAGCCTGAGCCAGACCGTTAGGCTGCTCCTGGACGGCATAAGAAAATTTACACCCTAAGCGCGATCCATTACCCAATAATTTCTCAAAGTTTGGCAGATCATGCGGCGTCGAAATGATGAGTACTTCTTTAATGCCAGCCAGCATCAAAATGGACAACGGATAATAGATCATCGGTTTATCATAAACAGGCATCATCTGCTTGCTCATTACCAGGGTTAGGGGGTGCAGTCTTGTACCACTCCCTCCTGCCAGAATTATTCCTTTCAAATTATATCTATTTGAGGTTAATATTTAATACTTGTTAATAGAAGTTTACTTATTCGAAGATACACTATTTTCGAGTTCAGCAAACCATTCTGCGCCATATTTTCTGATCAGCGGGCCTTTTAGAAACTGATACACCGGAACTTTTAGTGCCCTGCCGAATGAACAAGCGTCATGGCAAATGTGCCATCTGTCATAATTTAACACCTCAAACTCCGGATATTGAGTGACCCGGATCGGGTATAAATGACAGGAGATCGGTTTTTGCCAGTCGACCAGCCCTTGTTCATATCCCTTTTCTATCCCACACTTCGTGATCCCGTTTTCGAAGGTCACATATGCGCATTCCTTATTGCCATCCACACAGGGCGTTGTCAAATCGCCGTCTGCATCAACAACCGAAGTCCCCTGTTCTTCAATCGCGGCTATTCCTTTAGGTTCAAGCAGATGCCTGATCTTAGGATAAATCTCTCTGAGCGTAGCAGTCTCTGCCACGTCAAGCGGTGCACCCGCATCTCCTTCCACACAGCAAATGCCTTTGCACTTGTTCAGGTTACATACAAAACTTTCCGTAATGACGTCTTCATGAACAAGTGTATTCTGTACTTCTATCATTTTTATTTAACTATAGCAAGTGGATATTTCAATCCTTCTGCCGATTTAATTTCCATGGTTACCGACCCAACTATAATGTCAACCTGCGCCTTTACCGGCACGCGATTGCCATCATCTGTTACCCAAAGGTATAATCTACTATTTTTCCTGAAAATACGCCCTGGCTTTATAGATGGACTGAATTTTAAACATTTTATTTTACCGAGTTTAGTTTTAATGACTTCTCTGCCTACGAACTGAATTTCCAGCTGGCTGATCTCATCTCCCAGAAAATAATTGAGCTTTACAAGATCGCCAATTTTCATCTTTGAAATGTCGAGGCTACGCGCAAAGTAATAGGCGGATACCAGGTCGAAAGTTTGGGTACTGGGAGTTGCGAATGTACCTTGTGTGGCGACTACCTTTTTACTATCCTGATGAAACCGTGCCTTATCCTGCCTGCGGTAACCACCTTCACGAATGTTCTCCTGGTAAAAATAAGGTTTTAAATGGGTCTTATCGATAAACGAATCATAATGGTCCCTGATTTTATAAAAAACGTCAAATGTCCCCGATGTTTGCCCATCTACCATTAAGTTAAATGTTGGTTTGCCATCAAACTTAAGATCCGATTCCCGCACCTTAAGTGTTCCCTCTGCCGCAGTGATAAAACCGTATTTCAACTTATATTTCAAAACCTCCCCTGCCTGAAAAACAGGTTCTTTTACGAAAGGTAGCTCCTGAGCCGAGCCTTTCAAGCTTAGCCATACGATCACAATTAACAACAGGGATTTTCTCATACTTAGGCTAAACAAAAAGCAATCCAAATTAATCTTTACGCTTATAAACCGGCACGGTTGAGCAGGGCTCGCCATACATAATGCTTTTCACCACAGGAGTCAGTAAATTCGTAATTTCCACGTAAGCTGCAACGGTCACGTCTATATCAGCACAACCTTTAATGACTACACGTTCACCGGTAAATGCACTAAGGTCTATTTTAGCCAGGCCCTTTGCAAACAACACAGCCTCTAGTGTCTCCAGGTCACCGAAGACAACTTCGTTAGCATAGGGCTTCATTTTACTGGCGAGCAGCATATATGCCCAGGTCGGAACAATTGCGTCTGCACTGCATACAATGGCAACGTTTTTCCCGGTATAAACAGACCAGTCATGTTCTTTTATAAAAGCTCTAAAATCCTTCTCCCGTAAAATCAAACCATGAAAAAGGTTATCCTTAATGTCATAGACAACTCTTTCACCCGGATGAAAATAATCTTCCAGATTAAGGGTGATTAGGCCACTTGCCGCTACTTTATTGACGAAATTTTCCTGAATATCCATGCTACAAATATCATTAAACACAAAAAAACCGGAAGCGCTAAGGCTTCCGGCTACAAAAATACGTAAAATAAGATTAATAGAATTTCACCCTATTGTCTTTTATCTCGCTTTTATCCTGTAATACCTGGAATGCTGATCCAAGGGAACGTTGTGTACCCGCCTGCATCATCGCTTGTTTTTGCTTGTAGGTATTAGCCAAAGGCGCAGGATTACTAAATCCATTTACGCTAAATACATATACACCTTGATTGCCATCAATAGCTTTTGAGAGCTTTCCTGGCTGAGTGCCAAAAACAGCACCAACCAGTTTGTTCTCCTGGGCAGCACCCGGTATAATCGGGTTTGCAAATACGATATTCTCAACCGGAGAAACCTGTTTACCTAATTTTTGGGCCACCTGCTCAATCTTTGCGGAACCTTCCAACGCTTTATTGATTTTCTCAGCAAGCATTTTTGCCTTAACCGCATTACGAACCATTGGTTCAATATCTTTCTTAACCGCCTCAAGTGGAAGTGTTCCTTTTGGTTTAATATCAGTAACACGGGCAACTACGTAAGCATTGTCCATTTGATAAACCTCTTTAAGCACATCGCCCTTATCAGCCGCGTAAGCATCGCGGATCAACTGACGTGGGTTATCTAAACCAGGAGCAAAGCCTTGTGTAGGGGTAACTTTATCCGCAACGCCAAGTGTAATGCCCTTTTTCTGCGCCAGCTCTGCAAAATTATTGCTGGTCACCTCATTTAAAAAGCTGCTCGCCTTTTTGTATGCGGCATCCCTTGTCTTGTTACTCGAAACCAGATTTTTTTCTATATAGGCAAGTTTCGCTACTTTGGAAGACCCAACCTGTTTTTCAATTTTAATTAAATGTACTCCAAACTGCGAAGTGACCACTTTAAGATCCCCTGGCTTCCCATTAAATGCGGCCTCTTCAAATGCAGGCACCATTTGACCACGACTAAACGTACCCAGATCGCCACCTTTATCCTTAGAGCCATCGATGCTGTATTTCTGTGCAAGCGTAGCGAAAGGCGTACCATTTTGAACCAGCGTTCTCAGTGAATCCGCCAGCTTCTGAGCTTTATCAACACCACCAAGTTTAGAAGGATCGATTAAGATGTGGCTTGCTTTTACTGAATCCGGAGAAAAACGTGTATCAATAACTTTAACCAGCTTATAGGAATTACCTGAGAATTTAGGCCCGTAGTAGCTTCCGGCAGGAAGATTAAACACTACGGAATCAACCGCAGGATCTAACTTACCTTTTGACATATACGCATAAGGAACTTTCACATCAGAGTTAACTGCAGCAAATAAAGAATCGTTCTGCGCCGCTCTAAAATCAGCAGCAAGTTTATCTACCTGTGCCTTAACCGCTACAGAATCCGATTTCGTCGGACTTACACTGAAAGCCACATATTCAAAAGAACGGGTTTCTGTAGGATTTTCAAAACGTTTCTTGTTTTGGCTATAATAATCTGAGTAATCTGATTCAGTAAGCTTTACTGTTGCATCCGGTATAGATGCATACTCCAGTCCTGTATATTTGAAACTTGCCAGTTTATTACGGTTCAGGTATTCATCATTTGCCTCTAATGTGGTCACATAAACGGAATTACTGATTAAATTGGCATATTTTTTCTGAAGGGCTTGTTTTTCAATCTCATTTTGTAAAAGATCCCATTGTTGTTTCAGTTGAGGATTTTTACCTTGTTGCTTTAACGAGTTGAGCACTTCTGCGCGGTTGACCTCACCAGTCTGGGGATTACCAAAATACTGAACGATCAGCGGGCTCGGATTTTTCCCCTGAAGCAAATCAAACAGCTCATCACCGGAAACGGTTAAGCCCAGGCGCGTGTATTCCTTGCCTAAAAGAATACCGGCTATTTCACCTTGCCATACATTATCTACAGCCATGGCTTGCATTTGTGCATTGCCGGAGCCGCCATATTGCTGTTTAAACTGAGCTAAACTCTGGTCTACCTTAGGACCGAATTGGTCAATGCTAATTTCCTCACCATCAACAGATCCGACAACTTTTTGAGATTCTGCCCAAAAAGGCTTACCTACGTTAATTGCATCGCCAACTAAAAATGCAACAATTGCAAAACCGATGGCTCCTATCAAAATATAGCCAGCGCGATTTCGCAAAAATGTCATTAATCCCATAATATTCTTATTTATAAATCTTTTTTAAGAGCGCGCAAGATACAACTTTTGCGAAAAAAAGAAAACATTAAATTATTC
>CAMLDJ010000396.1 GCA_946478755.1 uncultured Pedobacter sp.
GTGAGCCTGAATGCCCAAATAATGCAATTTACGATGCAGGCACTGCCTGGAGATTTTCAGATGGTACGAATTTAAATGGTATCATTGATTTTGGAGGTAAGGAAATTGATGCAGAAGCTGCTCAGGAAGCAGGGTCTGATGAGGTTTATTATATCGTTTCCGATAAATGTACAGAATGTAAAGGCTTTCATGATGAGCCTCAGTGTGCAGCGGTATGCCCTGTGGATTGTTGCATTGACGACGAAGATGTCAGGGAAACTGAGGAAGAGCTACTCGCTAAAAAAGCCTGGTTACATCAGGAAAACTAAGCGGATAAATTTCTCTTTAAAATATAAAAGGCTGTATCCAGATGCAGCCTCTTTTTTTATTAAAAATAAAAGGTTTTAGTCTTTTTCTTCATATTTATTAGGTACGATCAATACCGGGCAGGCAGACTTCCTGGTCACATGCTCAGCCACGCTTCCCATTAGGAAATGGTAGAGGCCGGTGTGTCCATAGGTACCGATCACGATCAGATCAGAACCCCATTCGTCAGATTGTTTGATGATCCCATGTGCAGCACTGTCAATAACACTAAAATAAGATGTAGGTATGCCATGGCCGAATTTTGTCTCTATTTCTTTCAATAAAATATGGCTATTTTCCTCACTGTTGTCGTACGCTTCCAGGAAAACCGGGGCCAGCGTCAGATCAGGACTTATATTTGCCGGTACCGGCTCAATAATATTGACCAGCGCAACCTCTGCATCAAAAGTTTTTGCTACTTCGTACCCTATTCTTGCGGCCTTTTCTGAACAGGTACTGTTATCAACAGCAATTAAAATCTTTTTGAGGTTCATGGTCTTTTAGATTAATGTTTATACTATAAAAATAACAAATTAACCTTATAAAAGTTTAATTTTATACTACTGATTTATCGTTATGGAACTACAATACGCCATTTGCAAGGTTGCTGTATCACCTTTAAGAGCAGCACAGTCGGACAAAGCAGAGATTGCCTCTCAGTTGTTATTTGGCGATCGAGTAGAAATACTCGATAAAACAGATAAATGGTGGCTTGTTCGGAATGCCTACGACGGTTACGAGGGTTGGGTAGATTATAAACAGCTTGGCAGTCTTACCGCTGAACAATTTGCGCTAAGTGAACAAGCCGATCATTTAGCTCCTGCCCAGCCTTTGAATATCGTTACGGCAACCGATGGCAGTAAATACTACCTGTCTCCAGGCAGCAGTTTGCCTGGCTATTCCAATGGATATTGCTATCTCGGTGCAGAGAAATTCGATGTTTTCTTTACGCCCTTTCAGCCTGATCTGAATCCTTATGCTGATGCGCTGATCGTTACTGCACTATTTTTTCAAAATACGCCTTATTTATGGGGTGGGAGAACTCTGTTCGGGATAGATTGCTCAGGTTTTAGCCAGATTGTCTTTAAATTGAACGGTATTAGATTAAACAGGGATGCCTGGCAACAAGCCGAACAAGGTACCGTAGTCAATTTCCTTCCGGAAGTAAAGTCCGGTGATCTGGCCTTTTTCGATAATGATGAGGGACGGATTATCCATGTAGGAATTATGCTTGGTACAAATAAAATTATTCATGCCTCAGGAAAAGTGAGGATCGATGCGATTGATAATCAGGGAATTTATAATGCGGAACTGGGCAGATATACCCATAAGCTGCGGATCATTAAACGGTTTGTTTAAACTCCCATATCATTACCTGTCTGTCGTCGCCTGTTGAGATCAGGTAATTGCCGCCCTTGCTCCAGATCAGTTTGTTAATGGAGTGGAAATGGCCCGGTGTATTTTTTTCAAGGCTCAGGATCTTATAAAGTTTGAAGTTTTCACTATCCCATAGCTTAATGCTTTTGTCCTGACTGCAGGTGGCAAAATAGGGTAGTGTCGGATGAAATGCTATGGCATAAACGCTAAACATATGTGCTGCAATTTGATTGGTCAGCTCATAATCGGGCATGCTCCAGACTTTTAACTGTGCATCCCGGCCACCGGAAATTAAAAAATGTCCGTTTGGTGAATACTGCAGTGAGGTAACTGGTAGCGTATGGCCCTTTAATTCCTTGATCAGGCTATAGTCTTCAGAGTTATAGATTCGGATCATGCCATCTTTACAGCCCAGCGCTACTTCCGTTTCCTGGTTGCTGATGGCGATTGCTCTTACGGTATTTTGTATAACAGGGAAATGATAAAGTAAGGAGAAATCAAGTAACGACCATACGGCAACCATTCCATCTTCTCCGGTGCTGATGACCTCATTTTTATGGGAGATGGTCTTCACATCAAAAACCCCTTTCTGATGATGGCTTAAAGTTGCAACGGTCTTTTCAAGTTCCAGGTCAAACACCAGGATAAGACCACTCCTTTGTGCAATAAAAAGCAGATTATTATGCCTATGCAGGGCATATACAGAACTTTGCACCGGCACCAGCACTTTTACAAAGGCCATGCTTTGCAGCGACCACTCTACAACACCTTTAT
The DNA here is from genome assembly GCA_946478755.1 of uncultured Pedobacter sp. The sequence continues at coordinate 2,497 of CAMLDJ010000396.1, forward strand.
CATTTCCAGCACTGTAGAACGTGTTTTCCGCGGCGGCATCCGCCAATGCATAAATTGGGTTTTGGTGACCGCTAAGGGTGTGCAGATGCGTAATCATAATGAACTGCTAAAGGTTAATCAAACTTATTTCTTGTGCCGGCCTTCTAAGTTCAGACCAATATCAGCAAGCGTCTTTCCTTTTTCCCTAAGCAATACCAGCAGGTGAAATAACAGGTCTGAACTTTCATTTACAAAATCAGCATCGGTTTCATTGAGCGCAGCAATGACCGTTTCCACGCCTTCTTCGCCAACCTTTTGCGCAATTTTGTTTAAGCCTTTTGCCCGCAGTTTATTCACGTAAGATTCCTCAGCCGGGTTTTCGTAACGATCTTTAATGATATGTTCCAGTTCAAAAATAAAGTTCTGATTGTAATTGGTTTTAAAGCAGCTGCGTGATCCGGTATGGCAGGTTGGACCAACTGGCGTAGCCTTAATTAAGATGGTATCCTTATCGCAGTCGATATGCGTTTCCTTTACAAAAAGGAAGTTACCGCTCTCTTCACCTTTTGTCCAAAGGCGGTTCTTACTGCGCGAGAAGAAGGTCACTTTACCTTCTGCCTGTGTTTTATTCCAGGCTTCCTGATTCATATAGCCCAGCATTAAAACCTCCAGGGTTTGTTCATTCTGTATAATTACAGGTACTAAACCCTGTGTTTTTTCGAAATCTATCTTCATAACCTTACCGGTATGTTGTGTTTTTTTAATTCTTCTTTTAAAAGGGGAATAGGGATCTCACCAAAGTGAAAAACCGATGCCGCCAATGCTGCATCTACTTCTGTTTGCAAAAATACTTCCGTAAAATGCTCCACTTTACCTGCGCCGCCAGAAGCAATAACAGGAATATTGACTGAACGTGCAACCTTATCCAGCAGCAGGCAGTCGAACCCATTTTTAGTGCCGTCGTGGTCCATGGAGGTCAGCAGGATCTCTCCGGCCCCTAAATCGACCGCCTTTAAAATCCAGTTTTCTGTTTCCAGTTCGGTAATTAACCTGCCACCGTTCAAATGGACCATATTGTGGCCGTCGACTAATTTGGTATCCACAGCAAGGACGACAAACTGTACGCCAAAAGCTTTTGCCAGATCTTCAATCAATTGAGGGTTCCTGACTGCTGCGGAATTGATGCTGATCTTGTCGGCACCAGCATTTAACAATGCTTCAGCATCTGCAACAGAGGTAATGCCTCCCCCAATGGTAAAGGGGATATTCAATTGTCTGGCAACAGATTTTACCATTTCAATGGTTGTCCCTCTTCGTTCATGCGTAGCGGTGATGTCCAGAAAGACCAGCTCATCTGCTCCCTGCTGTGCGTATTGCCAGGCCAGTTCCACCGGGTCGCCGGCATCCTTCAGGTCCACAAAATTTACGCCTTTAACAGTACGCCCATCTTTAACATCCAGGCAAGGGATAATACGTTTACTAAGCATGTTTTAGAGAGAAGTCATTTGCTTTAAATTCCAGTCTTTAATCTCTTCAATGGTAATTCTGTTCTCGTAAATAGCTTTACCTACCACAACAGAGCGGATGTCCAATGTAGCGAGTTCTTCAATATCGCTCATTGAGCTTACCCCACCAGAAGCAATCAGTTTAATAAATGGAGAATGATCCAGCAGTTTTCTATATAAATCCATCGCTGCACCACCAAGCTTACCATCTTTATTGATGTCGGTACACAGGAAACGGAAAAAGCCAAGCTGTAAACATTTGTCAACGTAATCCATTAGTTTTATCGGCGAGCTTTCCATCCATCCGGAGTATTTTATGACTTCGTCAAGTACATCAATCGCGATGACGATCCGGTTTGCATAATCGTATTTTTTGCCAACCTCAGTGCTCAGCTCCTGTAAAAAATCAGGATTGGTAATCGCTTGAGTACCAACAATTACCCGGTGGATCCCCGCGTCCAGTAAATCGGTAACCTGTTTGATGGTACGGATCCCTCCGCCATACTGAACCCGCATATCGGTTTTTTTGATGACTTCAAACAGTTCCTTTTGGTTGCTGAAATCTCCTTTGGCACCATTTAAATCAATGATGTGTATAAACTCTGTACCATTAGACCGGTAGGTCTCTATCATTTCAGCGATGGAAACATCGTATACCGTTTTCTGGTTATAATCGCCCTCTGTAAGGCGGACAACCTTTCCATCTAAAATATCAATTGCAGGGATAATGTACATTT
>CAMLDJ010000397.1 GCA_946478755.1 uncultured Pedobacter sp.
TTAAGAGCAAGTCGGGGGATGAACTGTATATGAATCTTTACAAGCCTGTAAATTACGATTCGACAAAAAAATATCCTGTCGTCGTTTACTGGTACGGCGGTCCGCATGCGCAATTGGTTCTGAATAGCTGGAACGCCGGGGCTGGCGATTACTGGTCAAGATACATGGCCCAGAAAGGTTATGTAGTACTTACCGTTGATGTAAGGGGTAGCGACAACAGGGGGAAAGCCTTTGAGCAATCCATGTTCCGTCGTGCAGGTGAGGTGCAAATGGAAGACATGATGAGTGCTGTTGGTTACCTGAAAGGCCAGCCTTACGTTGATGCAGCGAACATGGGCCTTTTTGGCTGGAGCTTTGGCGGCTTTGCAACGACCGACTTTATGCTGACCCATCCAGGTGTGTTTAAAGCCGCTGTAGCAGGTGGGCCGGTCATCAACTGGCAGTTCTATGAGGTCATGTACACCGAACGTTATATGGACACCCCTCAGGAAAACCCTGATGGATATGCGGCTACTTATCTGAGTAATAGGGTTGAGCAGCTGAAAGGCAAACTTTTACTCATTCACGGCCTGCAGGATCCGGTGGTCGTACAACAACATTCCGTTGATTTCGTAAAGCATGCCGTTGATAAAGGGGTTCAGGTCGACTATATGATCTATCCGGGCCATGAGCACAATGTACTTGGGAAGGATCGGGTGCATTTGTATCAAAAGGTAACGGATTACTTTAATCAAAATCTGAAGTAATGTTTATGTTATGGTCATTATCATTTTAATTAATGCATTAATATTTTTCTTGCTTGGAGCGATTCATCTGTATTGGGTGTTCGGCGGAAAATGGGGAATGGCGGTTGCTGTTCCTACAAAAGACATCGGAGGAGAACCGATATTTAAACCTGGAATTGCGGCAACACTTGTTGTCGCTTTTGGCCTTTTTTTATTTGCACTTGTTACGGTTGGGAATCTGGAATTGTTTCATACACATGTGCCGCTAAATTATATTAAACCGGCTATGATTGTGATGACATGCGTTTTTGTATTGCGTGCGCTGGGCGATTTTAAATATATAGGATTTACAAAAAAGGTCAAAGACACTCCTTTTGCCAAAAGCGATAGCCTGGTATTCTCTCCGCTTTGCCTGTATCTGGGCCTGACAAGTTTGATGATTGCCATGGTATAATCAAGCGCTGTATTTTTTTCCTTTTCTTTTTGTGGGCAATAAACTTTAAATTTGTAACATGGGAACACTGATTGTACATCCGAAAAATGCAGCGCAGTTATCGGTGCTGAACGCATTTATGAATGCCCTTAAAATCTCGTTTGAGGAAAGTAAGGATGATCTAGCGGCTTACGGTTCTGAAGTCGTCAGTGCAAATAGCCAGGTTAAAGAAGCTAAAGGGCCGTATAACAAGAAGCTTGTGGAGAAAATAAATAAGAGTGATGAGGAGTTTAAGAGCGGAAAAGTTTACTGCAATTAAAGCTGAAGATTTGTGGAAATAATTTATTCTCAACAAGCACAATCTGATATTAAGTTCTGGCTAAAATCTGGCAACAAGAAAATACAAACAAAAATAGGAAGTTACTTCATGCAATACAAGATGATCCCTTCGTTGGTATCCGCAAGCCTGAGGCTTTAAAATATGAATGATAGGCGGTCGAGGACATTATGGGTAATTGGCCTGTTGATAAAGTCCTAAATAGTTTTAAAAATAAAATCTGATACTTTTCAAAATAATGAGCATTTCTACAAAATACGATCCGGCGGCGACAGAAGACAAATGGTACAGTTACTGGCTTTCAAAGAATTTTTTTCACTCTGAACCAGACGAGCGGGAGCCTTACACAATTGTCATCCCACCGCCAAATGTGACGGGTGTGCTCCATATGGGGCACATGCTGAACAACACCATTCAGGACGTATTGATCCGTAAAGCACGTATGCAGGGTAAAAATGCATGCTGGGTGCCGGGAACTGACCATGCTTCCATAGCAACAGAAGCGAAAGTGGTAGCCATGCTTAAAGAAAGAGGCATCAACAAAGCAGATATCACCCGCGAGGAGTTCTTAAAATACGCCTGGGAATGGAAAGAAAAATACGGAGGGATCATCCTCGAGCAGTTGAAAAAACTCGGGGCCAGCTGCGACTGGGACCGTACGCGTTTCACTATGGAAGACGATCTGTCTGATGCGGTTATCGATAGTTTTATTCACCTATATAAGAAGGGTTGGATCTATAGGGGTATCCGTATGGTCAACTGGGATCCGGCAGGTAAAACAGCGGTTTCTGATGAGGAAGTGATCCGTAAGGAAGTAAACCAAAAGCTGTATTATATCAAATATACCGTTTCAGGAACGGAAGATTTTATCACGATCGCGACCACCCGTCCAGAAACCATTATGGCTGACGCTGCGATCTGTATCAACCCCAATGACGAGCGCTATACCTACCTGAAAGGCAAAAAAGTATTTGTGCCTTTAATTAACCGCGAAATTCCGGTAATTGAAGATGAGTATGTAACGATGGATTTTGGTACAGGCTGTTTGAAGGTGACACCGGCACATGACCTGAACGATTATGAACTGGGCGTTAAACACAAACTACCTGTCATAGATATTTTAAATGACGATGGTACCCTGAACGAGCTTGCTGTAGTCTTGGTTGGTGAAGACCGTTTTATTGCTAGGAAAAAGATAGCAAAACTACTGGATGAGGCCGGACATTTAGAGAAGGTAGAAGACTACAAATCTCAGGTTGGTTTCTCGGAGCGTACAGATGCGGCCATTGAGCCCAAGTTGTCGATGCAATGGTTCTGTAAAATGGACCATATGGCAAAACCTGCCCTGGAGGATGTACTGAATGGCGACGTGAAGCTGATTCCGGAGAAATTTGTGAATACCTATCGCCACTGGATGGAAAATGTGCGCGACTGGAACATCAGTCGCCAGCTCTGGTGGGGACAGCAGATCCCGGCCTGGTACGATAACCAGGGGAACTGGGTAGTCGCTAAAACGAAAGAAGAAGCCTTGGATGAGTTTTTAAAACTAAAGGATCCTGAGGCGGAATTTACGCATGAAGAGGCAGCCGGCTTTAAAAACCAGCTTGCGGCTTTTGTGAAGCAGGACCCTGACGTGATGGATACCTGGTTCTCGTCCTGGTTATGGCCGATCTCGGTATTCGACGGGTTTAAAAATCCAGACAATGCAGACATCAACTATTATTATCCAACCAACGATCTGGTTACTGCTCCCGAAATTTTATTCTTCTGGGTAGCCAGGATGATCATGGCCGGACATGAATTCAGAGGGCAGAAGCCGTTCACGAATGTTTATTTAACCGGTATTGTCAGGGATAAACTTGGCCGTAAGATGTCTAAATCTTTAGGTAACTCCCCTGATCCGATAGGGTTGATTGAAAAATACGGTGCCGATGGTGTTCGCGTAGGGATGCTGTTGTGCTCGCCTGCAGGAAACGACCTGATGTTTGATGAAAGCTATTGCGAACAGGGCCGTAATTTTGCCAATAAGATCTGGAACGCTTTCCGCCTGGTAAAAGGTTGGGAGGTAGATGCCAATCTGGAAAACCCGAACCAGCAGGCCATTTTATGGTTCGAAAACCGCTTTAATGAGGCACTGGCCGAAATTGAGGATAATTTCAGGCAATACCGGTTGTCAGAAGCATTGATGGCCACCTATAAACTGGTATGGGACGATTTCTGTGCCTGGTACCTGGAAATGGTTAAGCCTGCATATCAGCATCCTATCGATGCAGAAACGCTAAAAGCAACCCTTAGCTTCTTTGAAAAAATATTAACGCTGCTACATCCATTTATGCCTTTCATTACCGAAGAACTATGGCATGACGAGTTATTTGGCGAAAAAGGGGAGCTGGATTGCTGTATCGTAGCCAGCTATCCGGTGGTTGGGAATGCTGACCTCACTTTGCTGAAAGAAGTGGAAGTGGTCAAATCTTTGGTGGCTGAGATCAGAAATGTGAGGAACGCCAATCAGATCTCTCCTAAAGAGGCATTGCCACTGGCACTTAAAGTAAATTCGGGACTTGACTACGAAAAATGGTTAAATATCGTGTTCAAACTGGCTAACATCAATCAGGTGGAGTTTGTAAATGATAAGATCCCTGGTGCAGTAAGCTTTATGGTAGGAAACGATGAGTTTTTTATTCATCTCGATGAAGCCATTGATATTGACGCAGAAATAGAGCGTCTGACTGCAGAACTTGTTTATCTGCAAGGCTTTTTAAATTCGGTCAATTCAAAGCTGGGCAATGAGCGTTTTGTGCAGAATGCCAAGCCGGAGATCATTCAGAACGAAAGAAATAAGCAGGCTGATGCAGAAGCCAAAATAAAGATCATTGAAGAGAGCCTGAGTGCTTTACAGTAATACAGATACCTTTTAGTAATACAAAATATACCTTCTCAGAATGCACATCATTTTTATGCGCTCTTCAGCGCCTTAAAAATCCGTGTATGAAGAGAATGGTTTATTTTGACCTTAAAGTAATGTGTATTCCGGCAATTCCTCAATAAAGGAAAACTGTCCTTCCTGATGATCAATAATGGAATAGCAATGTTTTAAGCCGTTCGTGACCACCAGCCATTTGGTTTTATGGACTGAATTGTATCTTGCTGCCTGATCGAACACCGACTGGGTAATCTTTACCGCGGGGGCTTTGCATTCTATTACCATGAT
>CAMLDJ010000398.1 GCA_946478755.1 uncultured Pedobacter sp.
AATCTTTTGTTTGGCAAAAAGAACTGGTTGTTTTCATTTGAAGATAAACTGCTTAAAGTGATGACGTCTGTGCCTTGTACGGATATGGTAAAAGCAATCCTGAGGGAAAATGGTGTAGTTGGGGAGGAGCTGAGATTAGGATAGACAATACAAATACATAAAAAAGCGGTCCTGCACAATTCGTGCAGGACCGCTTTTTTTGTCAGGTTATTTATTTAGCAGTTACCCGGCTCGCAGTAGCGGCTTTAAATACATAAAGAATGAAATGCGCAATGGCAAACGTCAGTGAAAAATAATACAGCCCTACGTCGGCACCATCAGTAATGTGGTGATGTATAATGGCGACTATAACTAAAAGCACCGACAATCCAAGTCCTATAAAGGAAATGGTTTTCGTGCTTTTCATTAAGGTAATTTGATTATTGTCGGACAGCAGGCTGTTTTTCATGCCATAGAACATATAAACATTGATACCAATGATCATCCAGACCAACAGACGTACCCAGGTATCCAATGGAAGGAAGACCATCATTCCAAGGCAGACAGCCACCCCTAATATCGGGATGAGCGGAACCAAAGGTACTTTAAATGCCCTTGGAAGATCCGGCATACGTTTTCTCAGGATCATTACACCGATACATACCAGGATAAAGGCCAGCAAGGTGCCTATGCTGGTCATTTCCCCTACCACGGTAGCAGGTACGAAAGCGGCAAATAAACTTACAAATACCATAAATAGCAGATTGCTTTTTGCCGGAGTATGGTATTTATGGTGCACGTTTGAGAAGACTTTAGGCAGCAGGCCATCTTTACTCATGGAGAAGAATACCCTCGACTGGCCCAATAGCATCACCAGAATTACAGAGGCATAGCCACCTAAAATGGCCAGGATGATTAACTTATTTAACCATGGAAATGCCGGTGTAACTATACCTGCAGCATCTCTTGTACCCATATTATCAATAGCCACAGCAACCGGTGCAATGCCATCCTGACCTTTGAAAAGATCATAATTGGCCACACCTGTCATCACATGAGCAAAAAGAATATACAATACGGTACAGATAAATAAAGAAAGAAGAATACCAATTGGCATGTCTTTTTTAGGATTTTTAGCTTCCTGTGCTGCCGTGGAAACCGCATCAAAACCGATATAGGCAAAGAATACAATTCCGGCGGCCCTGATTACGCCTCCCCATCCGTGTGTGAACACACTTTCATGTCCCGGTTTGTCAGCAGGAATAAAATATGGCGAATAGTTGTCGGCATTGATGTATTTCCAGCCTAAAAAGATAAAGATGAAAACGATGACCACTTTGATGGCTACAATGAGACCGTTTACAAATGCAGATTCACTGGTTCCTCTGATCAGTACAAATGACATGATCACAATGATGAATACGGCGGGCAGGTTAAGCATCCCGGAAACTACGGTCCCATCGAGCAGGGTGGCATGCTCGAAAGGCGACATGGTTACCTGCGCGGGCAGGTGAACATCATAATAAGCCAGGAATTTGACCAGGTACCTGCTCCAGCTAATGGAAACCGTTGCGGCCCCTAAAGCATATTCCAGCACCAGGTCCCATCCAATAACCCAGGCAACAAATTCGCCCATGGTCGCATATGAATAGGTGTAGGCACTACCGGCAACCGGTATCATAGAAGCAAATTCCGCATAGCACAATCCAGCGAAACCACATCCTAAAGCGGCGATGATAAAAGAAATGGTAATGGCCGGGCCAGCGTTGTTAGCCGCCGCAGAACCGGTGATGGAGAAAAGCCCCGCACCGATAATGGCCCCAATACCCAGTGCCACCAGATTTACCGGTCCAAGTGTTCTTTTTAGTGTTCCCTCACCGCTCTCTGCTGCTTCCATGGTGAGTAAGTCGATAGACTTTCTAAAATTCATAATTTGTGGTTTAGTTTAATAAGTGTAGTTTTTTGATGCTGTTTAATTTAAATAGTCTTTATTGGAAAGAATATTTGTCAGTTTGGTGTCAAACCTAAATAAAATATGTCTAAAAATAAAAGGGATTCTTTTCGAGGAATCCCTTTTATTTTTAGACAATAATTATTATTGGTGTTTAATAACAGCGTTTTTAACCTTGGCGACTATCACTTTTTTAACAGGTTCCTTAATTCTGGCCTTGTCTGCCGGAACGCTCACTGCGATATAAGGTGCAATAACCAATGAAACGATCGACATCAGTTTGATCAGGATATTCATGGAAGGACCTGATGTATCTTTAAAAGGATCGCCGACTGTATCCCCTGTTACAGAGGCTTTATGCGGTTCTGATTTTTTATAATGCATTTCGCCATTGATCGTTACGCCCTTCTCAAAGGATTTCTTGGCATTATCCCATGCACCACCGGCGTTAGACTGAAAGATTCCCATCAATACACCTGATACGGTAACACCTGCCAGTAAACCACCCAGTATCTCGGCTGAGCTTACCGCAGGGAAGACACCTTTAAAACCAAATCCGACAATAATTGGCACCAGGAGTGCAATTGCGCCTGGTAACATCATTTCACGGATAGAAGCTTCGGTTGATATGGCTACACACTTTTCGTACTCGGGCTTTGCTTTATATTCCATGATTCCTGGGATCTCGCGGAATTGACGACGAACTTCCTGTACCATGTCCATCGCTGCTTTACCTACTGCCGCAATACACAAGGCAGAGAAAATAAAAGGGATCATGGCGCCTACAAATAAACCGGCCAGAACTGGCGCCTTATATATGTCAATTGCCGAAATGCCTGCCACACCAACAAAGGCGGCGAATAAAGCCAGTGAGGTTAAGGCAGCAGAGGCGATGGCAAATCCTTTGCCGGTTGCCGCAGTGGTGTTACCAACAGCATCCAGATTATCTGTACGCTCCCGTACTTCCGGAGGCAACTGGCTCATCTCGGCAATACCGCCGGCATTATCCGCAATGGGTCCGAAAGCATCAATGGCCAGCTGCATAGCTGTAGTCGCCATCATCCCTGCTGCGGCAATGGCCACTCCATATAAACCTGCAAAAGAATAAGAGAAAATGATCCCTCCGGCAAGCACCAGTATTGGGGCAACTGTGGATTTCATGCCCACGGACAAACCTCCGATAATATTGGTGGCGTGGCCGGTTCCGGATTGCTGAATGATCGAATTAACCGGACCCTTGCCCATTGCCGTGTAATATTCTGTGATAATACTCATCAAAGTACCCACCACTAAACCTACTATGATGGCACAAAATACATCCATACTGCTAAAGTCTACCCCCCGTAAATGCAATTGTGCCGGCAGCATCCAGTTCACTACAAAATAAGCAGCCACAGCTGTAATAACTATAGATCCCCAGTTACCTAAGTTCAATGCGGTTTGCACATTTGAATCTTCTCCTTTAATGCGGACAAACCAGGTTCCCACAATAGAAAATAAAATTCCTAAGCCGCAGATTACCATTGGTAACAATACAGGGGAAAACCCATTCAGGTTATCCACTGCAACACCATTTATTTTATCAACTACAATTTCTTGTCCCAAAACCATGGTCGCTAATATGGTAGCCACATATGAGCCGAATAGATCGGCGCCCATGCCGGCTACGTCTCCAACATTGTCGCCCACGTTATCTGCAATGGTAGCCGGGTTACGTACGTCATCCTCAGGGATGCCTGCTTCAACTTTACCTACCAGATCAGCCCCTACGTCAGCAGCTTTGGTATAAATGCCGCCTCCGACACGTGCAAAAAGTGCGATGGACTCTGCACCCAGAGAAAATCCGGTCAACACTTCAATTGCTGTTCTCATCTCCGTGGAATTGGCCTCCATAACGTTGAATACCTGCAGAAAAACAATGAACAATCCGCCTAGACCTAATATTGCCAGACCGGCAACTCCAAGGCCCATAACCGTGCCGCCAGTAAAAGACACTTTTAAAGCCTGCTTCAAACTTGTTCTTGCCGCTTGGGTGGTGCGGACATTCGCTTTAGTAGCTGCTTTCATACCGATATATCCTGCAGTTGCAGAAAACACGGCACCTATGATAAAGGCAATGGAAATGATCCAGCTTGAATGTAAGGTCACTCCATTTACCTCATGTACGGTTCCTGAATAAGCCAGCAAGGCAGCGGTGAATACCACAAAAATGCTTAATACCCTCCATTCGGCCTTTAAAAAAGCCATAGCCCCATCGGCGATATGTCCGGCCAGTTCCTGCATGTTCTCATCACCTGGATCTTGTTTGTTCACCCATGCACTTTTAATCGCCATTACCAGAATGCCAATTAAGCCCATTGCAGGGATCAGATAAATTAAATTGTTTTGTAGAAACTCCATACTTTAATTCTTCACGTTTTAGGTTGTTTAATCTATTTTGTTCGGTTCCTTATTGTAATAAGCGTGGTTCAAAAAAATGTTTTATCACAATTGGGCTTACAACAAAAATAACTGTGTGAACGTAATTAACAAATTTTTAGCCAATTGATTGCATACCTTTTTGAAAAATCTCTGCTAATGTGCTTTGTTTTCCCCTTAACGCCATTTTAATTTTATAAAGTTTGATTTTTTTTGCCTTAAGATCGTGTTCCTCCATGTCTATTCCGAATGTCCGTTCCTGAAAGGTGATGAGTCCCTGATAAGTTAAGGGTAAGTTAAGGATAACTAAGGGATGAGTTGCGGATTGCTTTA
>CAMLDJ010000399.1 GCA_946478755.1 uncultured Pedobacter sp.
GACTGGAGTTCAGACGTGTGCTCTTCCGATCTTTTCTGAAATAATGCTCTTCTCTTTTAGGTTGCTTAACTACCCAGTCAGGGTGTTTTTCGTATAGCTCACTTTTCGGATTAACCATTTCAGGTTCTATCCAGATGCCAAATTTTACCTGGTTATTTTGTGCCTCTTTTATGAGGGAAGCAATCCCGTTTGGCAACTTTTCTTTGTTCTCCTGCCAGTCGCCCAACCCTGCAACATCGCCATTACGAGGATATTTATTAGCAAACCATCCGTCATCCAATAAAAAAAGATCCACACCCAGCTTTTTTGTATCCTTAAGAAGACCTGCAAGCTTACTTTCATTGAAGTCGAAATAGGTAGCCTCCCAGTTATTTAAAAGTGTTAACCGTGTGCCTTTTCCATCTAATAATTTATAGTTCCTGGCCCATTGCTGGAGGTTTCTGCTGGCCTCGCCTTTACCATTCGTCGATAATGTATAAAGGAATACAGGGGTTACGAAAGTCTCATTTGGCTTTAATGTGTAGGTTGATGCGTAGTTATTCATACCTGAAACAATTCTTAAATTGTCCTGGTAATCAACTTCCAGATCTGTACGAAAATTACCGCTCCATTCCAATGAACCAAATAGAACAGTTCCTTCATCTTCAGTCGCAGGTTTACCTAATGACACCATAAATACCGGAGGCTGGAACAGATTAGCCCTTGTACCCAGTTTACTATCCAGTGTTTTTATGCCATGTGTAAGTTTCGATTCTTCGGCCTGCATTTCTTTCGCCCAATCGCCGTGATATTGGTTTAGCCAATAGCCAGAACTTTTTAAATACAGGTTTGCTGAAGCAAATTTATGTAAGCTGACATTGCCTTTCTCCTGATGTTGAATGGACGACCATTGTTCTACCACATCTTCTTTGAAGTAGGTCTTATAATATAGCGTGACAGAGAAATTGTACACAGGATCTTTTAAAACAATGCTGAGCAGGGAAACGTTATCGTCAATTTGCTTTAAATTATGACTGACATACTTCAGGTCAAGGGAGTTATTTCCATCAGCGTGGGTCACCGTCAGCGCTGGCTCAACCAAATTACGTGAACCAGATGAGGTGTAGGCAGAATTGAGTACCCCCGTATATTCCGTAGTATGCTTATATAGCGCCGGAACCTGTAAATATTCACTGCTATTTGTTAATTTTTTACCAAAATAGATAGTTCCCAAATCCTTATTGGCACCTGTTTGGAGGACAAGTGCATTATTTTTTGTTTCAATAGGAATTACAATTGATTGTGCGGCAGACCTAAAAGGATGGAGAGCAGAGAAAAACAGTATTAAAAAAAATGAATTAAGGACAGTATTCAATCGGACTTTGGACATTACAATGGGGTTTTTAGCTTTATATATTTATTTCGTTATTTTAATTATTGTGGCATCACCGGCTGCCAGTATAAATTCAGTGTTAACGATAGAGCTGGATTTACGGGTAAAAAGATCTTGCAGTTGATAGCCCTTGAAAGATCGTAACCCAAGTGCAGTTGCATTTATCTCAAATTTCTTTTCTTTTTCTCCGTAATTGAAGATAGCCAGGTAATGGCTATTACCGGATCGTTTGACAAATATTTCTGAAGCATAAGTACTTGTTTCTAAAGGCTTGAAGGCCTTTCCATCTTTTATTACGGCCAGCAATTCCTGATTCTGGAACAGTTCTGCTGCACGTCCGGTCCAGGTCCCTTTCGCTGAAAAATCATCTCCGGCGATAAATGTTCCGGTAACAATTGCAGAAAGTGTCCTTGCCCGATTGGCACCGAGACTTTCCTCGCCGAGCACGACATGGTCTGCATCGATGTAATCATACAAATGGGTTTGCCACCAGCCGTAGGTAAGACTATTCAATGTATACTTTGTGTCTTTTATCGATTTAAAGGCGTCACATGCAACCCTTCTCATATGAACATACCTACCTGATGCCATGATGGGAGAAATCGCTGCGTAGACCAGCATTTTATCATCAAGCGCTTTGAGCAGAAATGACATCCCCACTTCATACGCCTGCATTCCTGTGGTAACTTTAGGATCATAAAAATGATCTGATTCTATAGCCGCATGCCCAAGGAAGTCTATTTTTATCATTTCATATCCGCATTCTTTTAGCTTCCCGATCACCAGGGCGATCCTTTGCTGTGTGCCGGGATGCGTTGGATCAAGGGCCCTGGCCCCGTCCAGATCGTGGTAACCAGCGCCCACTTTAGTCCACAGCTCAGAGAATTTATAATTTCCTCCTTCTACTCTTCTATCTCCGCCGGACTTAAAACCCCAATCGGTAAAAGGAGCCCAGTAGATGCCCGGTTTTAACCCCCTTTTTTTAACATAGTCTGCAAATTCTTTTAGCTTTGAATAGTCCCCTTCCAGGCCACCTTTTAGCAGGTTATCCCAATAAGAATCCAAATCTATATACAAGGTGCCCTCACTTCTGAAAGCTTTCAGGTTGTCTGCAAAAAAATCGGTTACCTTTACAATTTTATCAAAGGTAATTTTCTCCTGCATGGCACCCCAACTGTTCCATCCCAGAGGAGTTGGATGCTTCCATTTAAAAACAATGGGCGGTTCTTCAATTCTGTTTGCTTTTGCATAATCTTCCATGCCAGTTCTCCAATCTGCAAATAAGCCATAAAAAATCTTTGGCGATTTAACAACATTGCCTTTCAAAACACCATGGGAAATGACATCCCTTGTGATATCCTTTTCTGTAAATCCCGCCTGTACCCTGATAAAGATGTCGCCCAGGGTATCCAGCTCCGTGATGACACCAGTTTTCCAGATGCGATGATTTACCGAGCCCGAAATTATTCCCTTGAATGTATTATTGTCATAGATTGCGCCTGCCTCTGCACTGACCTGCCGCTCATTTTTTAACATCTGCTTTGAGTTATAGCTGATAAAAGTGTCGTTATCGAAAGGGATAAACACACTTCGGATCTCCCTGATCCCGTAAAAAACAGGAATGGATCCCTGAACAGGGATCATTTCATTGCTAGCGACACTGGTACCTGAAATCTCAATTTCACATAAAAAATAAGGCAGCTGATCGTAGGTATAAAATATTTGCTTCATGTCAGGTCTACCTGTCCCTTTAAGCTCAATGATGTGCTTTACCCCTTTGCCATGCTGATCTGAGATCCTAATGCTCGAATAATTTCGCTGTAAATAATCCTTTGAGCTATAAAGCTTGTTATTTTCTTTGAAGGTTGAAAAACCATTTTTTAACAGCTCATCGGAATTCTGATAGGCACTAAAAGTTCCGGACCTTAAGTCATAAATGATTTTTCCAGACCTGCCGAATTTAAAAGTAATTGCATTGGCCTGTTTCAGAAAAAAGACCATCAGGAATAGCACTGAAAGTAATTTAATTTTCGTCATTTGTGGTTTCAATTGTGTGTTGTTTAGGCTCCTTATGACTTACAAACGTTCAGCCGTTATTTCTTTTAGTTCGCCGTTTACTTTTACTTTTACTTTTTTTGCGGCAGGAGAAGCAATACGGTAGTGCACGATTTCGCCATTTTTCCAGGTCATGTCTACCGTATAATTGCCTCTCGCTTTGAAGCCTTTTATATTTCCATAGCTTTTCCAGGCATCAGGCAGTGCCGGCAACAGGTCAATAAAACCATCATGGCTTTGCAAAAGCATTTCTGCAATACCGGCGGTAGCACCAAAATTACCGTCAATCTGGAAAGGCGGGCCGGCAGACAACATGTTGGGATATACCCCACCACCTGCACCATAATTGATATCTGTTCTTAATGTTGGTTTCAATATCTCTTTTAACAATTTAAAAGCACGGTTGCCATCCTGCAACCTTGCCCAGAACAGCAGTTTATAAGCGATGGTCCAGCTAGGGCCGTCGTCTCCTCTGACTTCCAATGTTTTTTTAGCAGCTGCAGCCAGTTTTGGCGTTGAAGATGGTGTGATCTGTGAGGCGGGATACAAGCCATATAAATGGGAAATATGTCGGTGTTGGGGATCAGTTTCTTTATAATCTTCCAGCCATTCCTGGATGCGCCCATCTTTACTGATTATCCCGGCAGGTGGTACTGATTTTAATTTTTCCTGCAGTTCCTGGCTGAATGCCGCATCGACATTTAACAATTTTGATGCTTTAATCACATTTCCGAATAGTTCCCTTACAATCTGGTTATCAATAGTGGGCCCCATAGAAATGCTCGCTGTTTTTCCATTGGGCAGATAAAAGGTATTCTCCGGAGATACGGAAGGTGAAGTAACCAGCCAGCCGGTTTTTGGATCTCTGATCTGGGCGCTCTTATAAAATTCTGCTGATCCTTTTAGTATAGGATAGATACTTTTCAGGTATTTTAAATCCTGACTGAACTCGAAATGTTCCCATAGATTGTTACACAACCATCCCGAGCCCGCGTTGGAAGCTCCCCATGAAGCACTTTCTCCGGGCGCTGTAAAGCCCCATACGTTTGTGATCACATGCGCAATCCAGCCATCAGCATTGTAATAGGCTTTAGCGGTTCTTTCACCTGGTTTTACCAGGCCCCTTACCAGTTCTGCCAGTGGCAGGTTCAGCTCAGAAAGATTGGCCACTTCAACCGGCCAGTGATTCATCTGTACGTTTACATCCAAATGGTAGTCGCCATTCCAGGGCGTATTTATTTCTTTGG
>CAMLDJ010000400.1 GCA_946478755.1 uncultured Pedobacter sp.
ATGTCAGACGTATACACTAAAATTGCTATTGTTGGCCTCGGCTATGTAGGCTTGCCATTAGCCGTAGAATTTGCAAAAAAATATAAAGTAATAGGCTTCGATATTGATGCCAGGCGTATATCCGAGCTCAATTCGGGATTCGATCACACGATGGAGATTGATTCAGCCGGATTGGAAGAGGTGCTAACCCAGGATTGCACTACCCCAAAGGGTTTATATTGTACCAATGATATTGAAAAAATAAGAAGCTGTACGATTTATATTGTTACGGTACCTACCCCGGTAGATAAAAATAACCGCCCCGATTTAGAACCTTTAGTAAAAGCAAGCATAACAGTTGGCAAGGTACTTAAAAGCGGGGATATTGTAATTTATGAATCAACCGTTTATCCAGGTGTTACAGAAGATGAATGTGTACCGGTTTTAGCTAAAACATCCGGATTAGTATTTAATGCTGATTTTTTTGTCGGCTACTCTCCGGAACGCATCAATCCAGGCGATAAACAACATACGGTAGCGAATATCCTTAAAATAACTTCAGGTTCTACACCGGAAGTAGCAGAAACAATAGACCAGTTATACAACTCAATTATCAAAGCGGGAACACATAAAGCGTCTTCCATTAAAGTTGCGGAAGCTGCTAAGATCATTGAAAATGCGCAACGGGACATTAACATAGCCTTTGTTAATGAGCTGGCCATGATCTTTAATAGACTAGGCATCAACACAATTGATGTCTTAAATGCGGCGGGTACAAAATGGAATTTTTTAAACTTTAAACCTGGCTTGGTTGGTGGACATTGTATAGGCGTAGATCCTTATTATTTGGCACAAAAGGCGCAGGAAGTTGGGTATCATCCAGAAATTATTTTAGCAGGACGACGGGTGAATGATGGAATGGGGGCCTATGTGGCCGACCAGCTGATTAAGCAAATGGTACAAAGGAAAATACAAATTACCGGTGCTAAAGTACTGGTGTTGGGCTTTACATTTAAAGAAAATTGTCCTGATGTACGTAATACAAAGGTTATTGATATCATTAACCGGTTAAAAGAATACAGCATACAGGTTACCGTTCACGATCCCTGGGCAAATGTGGCACATGCTAAACATCAATATGGAATTATATGTGAGAATGGTGAATCAAAAACCAGGAAATATGATGGGATATTGTTGGCAGTTGCGCACCAGGAATTTAAAGATATGGAACTGGGAGAGCTATGTAAAAAGAATGCGGTGGTATACGACATTAAATCGATGCTTCCTGATGAGTGTGTAAACTTCCGTTTGTAAACGATGGATTTAGGAGGAAAAACAATATATGGGATTTTCTGGTCAATAGGTCAGGAACTCGCTTCAAAGCTGATCAGTTTTTCTATTACCATTGTACTGGCCAGGATCTTATCCCCTGCAGAATTTGGGCTAATAGCAATGTTATTCGTTTTTATCGCCGTTGGGAATTCTCTATTAGACGGTGGATTAACTTCTTCGTTAATACGAACAGCTGAGGTAACGCAAAAAGATTGTTCAACGGTTTTCTATTTCAACCTGATTGGAAGTCTGATCATATATAGTATCTTGTTCCTTTTAGCGCCATTCATCTCGGAATTTTATCACCAATCAGTTCTTACTAAGGTAGTCCGGGTCTACGGAATTGTACTGATCATAAATGCTTTTTATGGAATTCAGCAGACACTTCTCGTCAAAGAAATGAAGTTTAAAACCATGACGATGATCCAGATCCCCGCGGTTATTGGTGGCGGTATTTTAGGAGTTATCTTAGCAAAATTAGGATTTGGTGTCTGGAGTTTAGTCTGGATGGGTCTTCTTAACTCGTTTATATCTACAGTATTACATTGGTATTTTTCTCCATGGCGACCAATTCTTTTATTTGATTCACTCAGTTTCAGAAAACATTTTAACTATGGTTACAAGCTCACCTTATCAGGATTAATAGATAAAGTATACCAAAATATCTACGCCATTATTATCGGTAAATTTTATCCTCCTGCGCAACTCGGTTTCTATTCCAGAGCGGAATCTATTAGTCAACTTCCTACAGGAATCATTTCATCAGCCATAGGGAAAGTGACGCTTCCGATGTTCACTAAAATTGCGCATGACCATGAACAGCTTGTAAACATATACAGAAAGGTAATGCTGCAGGTTCTTTTTTGGATGGCACCGTCCTTAGTTGCCTTAAGCGTAATAGCAGAACCTCTATTTAGATTGATGTTAACAGATAAGTGGCTACCGGCGGTTCCTTATTTCCAGATTTTATGTATTGCCGGTATCATGTATCCGATACATGCGTATAACCTGAATATTCTGAAGGTAAAAGGGCATAGCGATTTGTTTTTGAGACTGGAGATCATTAAAAAATTATTATGCATTATAGGCATTCTCTGCGCTTTTCCCTTCGGTATTTACGGTCTGTTATATCTTCAGTTGTTTTTTAGCTTTTCCAGTTTTTACATTAATTCAATTTATACGGTCAGATTTATCAATTATCCCTTTGTCAAACAAGTAGAAGATGTTTTGCCTACGCTATTTGTTTCCGGTTTCGTGGGGATCAGCTGTTACTTTTTGGATAAGCTGCTGGTTACAATGGACTGTAACGATCTGTTAAGGATTATATTTATTGGCTTCAGCTACTTCAGCGGTTATTTTGCCTTAGGATATCTTATAAAGTTGTCTGCAATTATCGACTTTAAGGACCTTGTATTGACCAGGTTATATCAATGAGCAAGCCTTTTGCCCGCCCCAATTTCAATCAAATCAAAATTTAATTTTATAAATGGAAACAGAAAATCAGGAAATTATGGTTAGCATTTGTTGCTTAACCTATAATCACGAAAAGTATATTTCGCAGGCCATTGAGAGTTTTATTATGCAGGAGACCAACTTCGCATTTGAGATTGTAATAGGTGAAGATTGCTCTAAAGATGGTACCCGGAAAATTCTGGACGACTATGTTTCAAGGTACCCTGATAAAATCAGATTGATTACCTCAGCGTCCAATGTCGGCGCAAATAATAATGCAGTGAGGGTTTTTAAAGCTACCCGGGGTAAGTATATCGCCATATGTGACGGTGATGATTATTGGACAGATCCCTTGAAATTGCAAAAGCAAGTTGATTTTTTGGAAAATAATGAAGAATACGTCATGTGTGGTCACTATTCTAAACGGATTACTGAAAATAACGAGATACATTATATCAATTTTAATCCTAAACCATTAATCTATTCTTTTAGTGATATAATGGCAGAAAATAACACCGATACCTCCACATTAACCATTGTTTTTAGAAACTCGGCCGAGGTTAGGAAGATGTTTACATCAGATTGGTTCTTAAAATGCAATGCTCCGGATAAATTCGTGAAACTCTATACGACTTTTATATCCGGGAAAAGTATCTATGTTTTACCGGAAACGATGAGTTGCTACCGAATGCATTCAGGGGGGATTTGGAGCTCATTAAAACCCAAAAGTATCAAACAAAAGGAACTTAGTGACCTGTATTTGATCATCAGGATATTCAGCTATTCCTGGGGCCAGAAGATGAAACTGTTCTTCCTTTACCTGAAAAAGTACTTTTTATTTGAGGTTAAGGAGCGCAGCCTGCTGGATGCTTTCAATACCATAAGAACGATATGTGTAAGGTAATCCTGTTTAAACCCGACAGCCCGTTTATCAGGACCATCCTTCCGACAGCAAAACCAGCAGGACGATCTGCATGTGACAAATTTTAATCAGTAGAAATAATGGTCAAAAAACTATTCTTTGTTATTAATAATCTCAAAGGTGGCGGGGCAGAACGCGTGATCTCCATTTTGGCAAACGAGTTTGACAGAAAAGGCTTTGAGGTCTTTATGGTTTGCCTCAATAAAGCCGAACCGGCTTTCAAAATTTCACCATCAATTAAACTGGTTAATCTCCTTGCAAGCAGAGGCAAGGAAAATATATTAAATAGGATCAGATATGGCGCATTGATCTATTTCAGATTATTGGCACTGCTGGCCAGGGAGAAACCCTATTGTGTGATTTCGTTTATGACAGCGGCCAATTTATGGACAGGTTTGGCTTGCAGTTTGACCAATATTTCATTTGTAGTTTCTGAACGGACCATACCCGATCGCACCATTAATTCATTTAATTATTTTTTAAGGAAACTGTCTTTCCGGGTTTACCGCAACTCTAAAGCGATTGTTGTGCCGGCAAAGGGCATTGCAGATTGTATCGTTGCGAACCGGTCTTATAAGCATCTGAATAACTTTAGGGTCATTAGGAATCCGATAAATACATTTCCTGAACCTTCTGGTGATCGGGTAAATAAGCGGGGCTTTATTCTTGGCGTTGGAAGACTCGAATATATCAAAGGTTTTGATTTGCTCATTGATGCATATAGCAGGATAGCAGCAAAGAACATTGATCTGATCATTGTCGGTGACGGTAATGAACTTTTAAATCTAAAGGATCAGATCGAAAAATTGGGATTAACAGATCGTGTTAAATTGCCTGGCGCTAAGAATGACCTGCAGGATTACTATCAGCAGGCCGAAATATTTGTACTGCCGTCAAGAAATGAAGGTTATCCTAACGCGCTGATAGAAGCCATGAGTTTTGGCTGCCCTTGCATAGCCGTTGATTGTGAATTTGGTCCTTCGGAAAT
>CAMLDJ010000401.1 GCA_946478755.1 uncultured Pedobacter sp.
TCAAGGGGATTTTCATGGAAGAATTAAATACAAAGGACAAAGAAATAGCTGAAAATACCAATGGTATATCGGGGATTGAAGAAACGGTACAACACTTAAATAATCCTGTTTCAGGACCCAAGCCAATTGTAAAAAAATACCTTGGTGCGGTGCAGCAGGTACAGGCAGAGGGTAATAAATTTTATTTTTCCGATGGTGATGCCCGTGTGGAGATCAGGGTGGTGAGTGATGAGATCATCAGGGTAAGGTTAGCACCCCATGGTGTTTTTCTTGCTGATTTTTCTTACGCGGTCCCGGTAGTGGATCAAAAGGTGACCACCTTTAAAATGGAAGAAGGGGAGCTGTATTATGCCATCTCCACACCCGTCGTGACCTGCAAGATCAGAAAAGGAGATTTTAATGTATCCTTCGTTGATAATATCAGTCAGCTCGTGATGAGTGCCGATGAAACACCTATGCACTGGGAAGAGAATGTAGATTTTGGCGGATATTATGTGTATGCTGCTAAAAAATGTCTTCCGGAGGAGAATTTCTTTGGCCTGGGCGATAAGTCGGGCAACATGAATTTACGAGGCAGGCATTTTCAGAACTGGAATACGGACGCTTACTCTTTCGGCTGGGACCAGGATCCTTTATATCGTACTATTCCTTTTTATACCGGTGTGCACAACCAGGCCGCCTATGGAATATTTTTTGATAACACATTCCGCTCCTTTTTTGACTTTGGCAAAGAAGATCATACCAAAACCAGTTTCTGGGCAGATGGTGGAGAATTGCAATATTATTACATCCACGGCCCGCATTTTATGGACGTGGTAAAAAGGTATCAGAGCCTTACCGGAACCCATCCTATGCCGCCAAAATGGGCATTGGGATATCATCAATGCAGGTGGAGCTACTATCCTGAACAGAAGGTCAAGGAAATAGCAGATGGATTCAGGTCTAGGAATATTCCTTGCGATGCCATTTACCTGGATATAGATTATATGGATGGGTATCGTTGTTTTACCTGGAACAAGAACTACTTTCCCGATCCAAAAAGGATGATCAAGGAACTGGCGAATGAAGGTTTCAAGACGGTGGTGATGATTGATCCGGGCATTAAAGTGGATGACAATTACTGGGTTTTTAAAGAAGGCAAGGAAAATAACTATTTCTGCCGCCGGAGTGACGATTACTTCATGGAGGGCCATGTTTGGCCGGGCAGATGCCAGTTTCCCGATTTTACAAATCCTGTGGTGCGTGAATGGTGGGGTAACTTATATAAAGAACTGGTCGATATCGGCGTAGCCGGCGTCTGGAATGATATGAACGAACCTGCAGTATTTGGCTCAGGTACTTTTCCAAATGATGTAAGGCATAATTACGAAGGGTACAGAGGCTCTCATCGTAAAGCACATAACGTTTATGGCATGCAAATGGTGCGTTCTACTTATGATGGCCTTAAAAAACTGATGCGCAACAAACGTCCCTTTACCATTACCCGTGCGGGGTATTCAGGTATGCAGCGTTATGGTTGTGTTTGGACGGGCGACAATGTAGCCACCTGGGAACATTTGAAAATTGGTAATATTCAATGCCAGCGCATGTCTGTTTCAGGTGTGCCATTTTGCGGAACCGATATTGGCGGCTTCAGCGGTGAACCAGATGGCGAATTGTTTACCCGTTGGATCCAGCTCGGTACCTTCTCGCCATTTATGCGTGCACACTCCGCAGGAGATACCGCAGAACGTGAGCCCTGGAGTTTCGGAGAACCTTATACCAGCATTAACAGGACCTATATTGAATTGCGCTACAGGCTGATGCCTTATCTCTACTCTGTTTTCTGGGAGCATCACCGTTACGGCTTTCCGATCCTCAGACCGCTGGTGATGTTGGCGCAGGAAAATGCCAGCACCAGCTTCCGTCAGGATGAGTTTACATTTGGCGACAAGCTATTGGTATGCCCCGTATTGGAGCAGGGAGCGGTGTCGCGTATGGTTTATCTGCCTAAAGGCAAGTGGTATAACTTCTGGACACAGGAGATCCTGATCGGCGATAGCGAACATAACGTAGCTGCACCGCTGGATCATATGCCGCTGTTTGTGCGGGCCGGATCAGTCATACCAGAGTATCCGGTTATGCAATATGTTGGCGAAAAGAACATTGAAGAAGTATTATTAAATGTATATTACACGGATTACGAGGTAAATTCTTTCTTGTTTGAAGATCACGGAGATACTTTTGCCTATGAGCAGGATATCTATTCCGAAAAAAAGTTTGCTGTGAATGGGACACAGTACCTGCTTACTATTGAACAAAGCGTTGAGGGTTTATACACGCCTAATTATGAACTGTATAATTATAACGTCATTGGCTTGCCGTTTAAGGTAAACAAGATCACTGTGGATGAGAAAGAGCTTACAGATTACCATGTCGACGAAAACAATTGCCTGCACTTTAAATCAAATAAGAATTTCACCAGTATAAAAATACATAACTAATGAGAGAAGTGCTTCCCCATAGCTTATTCAGTGAATTTGACATTTCTTTATTTGTGTCAGGTAAGCACTTCCGGCTATATGAAAAATTCGGCGCGCATCTGATTACCGTCGATGATGTGGCTGGAACCTATTTTTCTGTCTGGGCCCCCAATGCGCAGGCAGTTCATGTGATTGCAGATTTCAATGCCTGGAACCGGTCTGCTCAGCCCTTAAACAAACGTCTTGATGTTTCTGGCATCTGGGAAGGTTTCATCCCGGGAGTTGGCAAAGGAGATCTCTATAAATTCTTAGTGAAAGGTTTTGATGGCGTAGAGGTGGAGAAAGGTGATCCTTATGCAAAAAGATGGGAGCATCCCCCTAAAACGGCTTCTATTGTCTGGGATAACGATTACAAATGGAAGGACAAAGCCTGGCTAAGCAAACGTGCTAAATTAAATGCGCTAAATAAACCGATGTCGGTTTATGAAGTACACCTGGGCTCCTGGCAGCGCGATCCCAGTGAGCCGGACAGGGTACTGACCTATGTCGAAATCGCCAACAGCCTGGTCCCTTATGTATTAGATATGGGTTTTACACATGTTGAGCTCATGCCGGTGATGGAATATCCTTATTTTCCTTCCTGGGGTTATCAGATTACCGGATATTTTGCTGCAAGTTCCAGACATGGAACGCCGCAGGAATTGATGTACCTGATCAATGAGCTGCATAAGAATGATATAGCGGTTATTTTGGATTGGGTACCCTCACATTTTCCCGGCGATGCGCATGGGCTTTATCATTTTGACGGTACGCATCTATACGAGCATTCGGATATGCGCAAGGGCTTTCATCCCGACTGGAAGTCCTATATATTCAACTACGACAGGAACGAGGTTCGCTCTTTCTTAATCAGTAATGCTTTGTACTGGCTGGATAAATTTCATGTCGACGGATTGAGGGTCGATGCTGTGGCTTCGATGCTGTACTTCGATTTTTCCCGTAAGACAGAAGAGGCCGCAAGGAACGAATATGGCGGCACCGAAAACTTAGGTGCGATAGCTTTCCTTAAAGATCTGAATATCGCTGTATATGGAAATTATGAAGGTGTGCAAACTATTGCTGAGGAAAGCAGTACTTACCCCGGCGTTACCCGTCCGGTACATGATGGTGGTTTGGGCTTCGGCATGAAATGGATGATGGGCTGGATGAACGATACGTTGAAATATTTTAAAAATGACCCCATTAACAGAAGGTATCACCATTACCAGCTTACCTTCAGCATTACCTATGCGTTCAGCGAAAACTTCATGCTGCCTTTTTCGCACGATGAAGTTGTACACGGCAAATCCTCCATGATCTACAAAATGCCGGGTGACGAGTGGCAGAAGTTCGCCAACCTGCGTGTGCTGTATGCATATATGTTTACTCAGCCCGGTACCAAGCTTTTATTTATGGGTAATGAATTTGCACAGACCCATGAATGGGATTTTAAAAGTTCGTTAGACTGGCATTTACTGGAGCATGCGCCTCATTTGGCGATGCAAAAGACAGTTAGGGCCATTAATAAATTGTATACCTCTGAACCGGCTTTGTATGAACACAGTTTTTCTTTTGAAGGTTTTGAATGGATTGAAGCAGATGATGCCCGGCATTCCATCTATATCTATCTCAGAAAAGGCAAAAAAGCAAAAGATACTTTAATTGTTATTTTGAACCTGACGCCTGTATACAGAGAAAATTATAGGGTAGGACTGCCCTTTAAAGCGAAATGGAAAGAAATTTTTAATACAGACGCCAAAGAATTCTTTGGGAGCGGAAAACTGAACAGCAAAATCATACTGCCTGAAAAAATAGCCGGTCATGGCAGGGAATATTCCATTTTGTTGAATATTCCTCCATTGGCGGTGACCGTACTTAAGCAGGAAAAATAGATTTGGTTTTAAGTTTAATCAGGTAATATATGCCTAGTAAAGCGGTTAGAACCAGGGCACCAGGCTGTCCATAATCGGCTAAAGCATGGCCAGCCGGTTGCAGCTTTAGTTTTTTATCATAGCCCATATAGATCAGTGCATCCCAGTAGTAAGGTAAGAATTCCTGAGCGGGACGGTGCTGGTTTTGGAGCCATTTTAGCTTTGCATCATGCAGCGCCAGGCTTATCTTCCCGCCTTTCATGATATTGCTGTAACAATCAGCTGTAAT
>CAMLDJ010000402.1 GCA_946478755.1 uncultured Pedobacter sp.
ACAGAATCGTTTGTACTTCTGAAAAACGATCATCAGCTATTGCCGCTGAAAAAACAGGGCACCATAGCCTTAATTGGCCCGCTTGCAAATACCGGCGCCAACATGCCCGGAACATGGAGTGTAAATAGTGAACTGGCCAATACCAAATCTCTTTTGCAGGGAATGCAGTCGGCCGCAGGAACAGACATTAAGATCTTACACAGCCTGGGTGCGAATCTTGTTTCCGATCCCGCGTACCAGGAAAGGGCAACCCTATTCGGCCGTGACATCCCCCGCGATAACCGTCCCGAGGAAGAAATAATTGACGAAGCCGTAAAATTGTCCAGGCGGGCCGACGTAGTGGTTGCCGCCCTGGGTGAAAGCTCTGAAATGAGCGGTGAGTCCTCAAGCAGGACGAATCTGGAGATCCCTGGTGCGCAAAAGCGTTTGTTAACCGCCCTGCTTAAAACAGGAAAACCGGTAGTACTTGTGTTATTTACCGGCAGGCCACTGGCGCTGAAATGGGAAAATGAAAATGTGCCGGCCATTTTAAATGTCTGGTTTGGCGGTACTGAAGCCGCTAGTGCCATTCCTGATGTATTATTTGGCAGGGTGAACCCATCGGGAAAGTTAACAGCAACATTTCCTCAAAATGTTGGTCAGGTCCCTTTATACTATGCCCATAAAAACACCGGAAGGCCGCTGGCCGATGGTAAATGGTTCAGTAAATTCCGTTCCAATTACCTGGATGTAAGTAATGATCCCCTGTATCCGTTTGGCTTTGGGTTGAGCTATACCACCTTCAGCTATTCAGACTTAAAATTAAATAAAAGCAGCTTCAGGAACGGCGGATCCATAACGGCATCGATAAATGTGAAGAATACAGGAAAAATGGAGGGGAAAGAAGTGGTACAATTGTACATCCGAGACCTGGCAGCTAGTTCTACGCGCCCTGTTAAAGAACTCAAAGGCTTTCAAAAGATCGTTTTAAAACCAGGTGAAAGCAAAAAGGTGGACTTTACCATCACTGAAACCGATTTGAAATTTTATAATAAGGCGCTGAAATTTCTTGCGGAACCGGGAGATTTCAAGGTGTTTATTGGTGGAAATTCCAGAGATGTGAAGGAAACAGACTTTAAATTCTTTTAAATGCCTCTAAATAATTAATTTAGTAAGATGAATGCAATGAGATTTACATGCTCTGTCATGCTGTTTTTTTACGGGATGAATACTAAAGCTCAGGATTTTAATAAATATGAAAAAGGGATTTTTATCAAAGGCAGGGACAGTATCCAATATCGGATATTGTATCCCGAGAATTTTAGCCAGAATGAAAAATATCCCATACTTTTTATGCTGCACGGAAGTGGCGAACGCGGAGCAGACAACCACAGTCAGCTGATCCATGGCGGCGCATTATTTCTGAAGGACACTGTCCGCAAGCAATTCCCTGCAATTGTGGTCTTTCCTCAGTGTACATCCGACAGTTACTGGGCCAATGTCCGGATGACAACGGAAGATGGAAAACGTAACTTCAATTTCCAGAAAAAAGGCCAGCCGACAAAGTCCATGCGCGGATTACTGGATCTGCTAAACAGTTTTTTGAAAAAACCTTTTGTTGATCAGAAAAGGGTATATGTTGGTGGTTTATCTATGGGCGCAATGGGCACCTACGAGCTGCTCAGACGCAAGCCCAGAACATTTGCTGCTGCCTTTGCCATCTGTGGCGGAGACAACGTGGCTAATGTACAAAAGTATAAACATGTCCCACTCTGGATATTTCACGGAGAAAAGGATGCTGTGGTACCGGTTACACTCGCAACAACAATTGCTAATCAGCGGATCGTGCTGGGAAAGCCAGCTAAACTCAGTTTGTATCCGGAAGCGAATCACAACAGCTGGGACTCTGCATTTGCAGAGCCCGAATTGTTGCCTTGGTTATTTTCCAATCATAAATAAGCTAATATTTCTTAGTCAGCCATGTTGTGATAAACAGCCTGAACGTCATCGTCCTCTTCCAGTTTATCAATTAATTTAAATACATCTGCAGCTTGTTCTTCAGACACCGCAGTATGCGACAGCGCAATGCGTTCCAGTTTCGCACTTTTCATCTCCATTCCAATATCTTCCAATGCTTTCTGCATTTTTCCGAAATCTTCAAATGCTGTTTGCACTACCGCGATATCATTGCCTTCTTCATCTGCCTCCAGATACAGCTCCTCTAAGCCTGCATCAATCAATTCAAACTCCAGTTCTTCCAGATCTCTTTCTCCAGGTAAAAACCTGAAAACAGACTTACGGTTAAAAATAAAGTCCAAAGATCCGGTTTTACCTAAAGTACCACCGGTTTTATTAAAATAACTCCGCACGTTGGCCACAGTTCTATTGGTATTATCAGTCGCCGTTTCAATAAGAATAGCCACTCCATGCTGCGCGTATCCTTCATAAACATACTCTTCATAACCATTTTCGTCCTTATTGGATGCACGTTTGATAGCGGCGTCCACCCTGTCCTTAGGCATATTTACCGCCTTGGCGTTTTGTATCGCAGTGCGTAAACGTGAATTGGTATCAGGAATCGGTCCTCCGTCCTTAACAGCCATTACGATCTCTTTACCTATCCTGGTAAACTGCACGGCCATTTTGGCCCAACGTTTAAATTTTCTTTCTTTTCTAAATTCAAATGCTCTTCCCATTTTCTTGTTTTAGTTTTAGTAGCCAGCATCATTAGCCAGCAACAAAACTAGATATTTATTTCTTTAAATTCTTTAACATATCGGTTGTCAGTTTAGCTAAATCAAATTCCGGCTTCCATCCCCAGTCCTTAGCGGCATAACTGTCGTTGATAGAACGTGGCCATCCGTCGGCGATGTGCTGCCGCGGATCATTCTCCGTGTAAATTAATTTGAATTCAGGAATATGTTTTCGGATCTCCTCAGCAAGGACTTCAGGCGTGAAGCTTACCCCTGCAAAATTATAACTCGAACGGATGGAGATCTTACCCGCCTCCGCATCCATCAGTTCAATGGTTCCTCTTATCGCATCATCCATATACATCATTGGCAATTCCGTTTGTGCATTTAAGAAAGAGGCATAGCTCCCCTTTTTTAGTGCCTCATGAAATATATGAACAGCGTAATCCGTTGTGCCACCTCCCGGTGCAGCCTTCCAGCTGATCAGCCCGGGATAACGGATACTGCGCACATCCAAACCATACTTTTGAAAATAGTATTCACACCAGCGTTCGCCAGCAAGCTTGCTTATTCCATATACCGTGTTCGGATCCATTACGCAGAACTGTGGGGTAAACTCCTTAGGCGAATTTGGCCCGAAGACAGCGATAGAACTGGGCCAGTATACCCTGGCCGTTTTATAGGTTATGGCCAGATCTAAAATATTCAATAAACCATTCATGTTCAGGTCCCAGGCCAGTTTTGGGTTTTGCTCGCCCGTTGCCGATAGTAAAGCAGCCAGCAAATACACTTGCGTAGGCTTATATTTTTGAAAAATATGATTCAAAGTATCTTTTTCAAGCACATTGACAAACTCGAAAGGACCAGAATTTTTAATGTCCTAATCCGGTCTGCGGATGTCGCACGCAATTACGTTATCTTCACTATAGGTTTTACGCAAGGCAGTGACCAGTTCTGTACCGATCTGGCCATTAGAACCTAAAACGATTATTTTTTCGATCATAAACAATTTATGGATTTGGGGGCAAAAAGTAAATAAACGAACAAACCTATTCAAAAATGTTCATAGCAGCCAAAATTCCCAGGCGATTATTTATCGGGTAAGTGCTGAATAATTTTTCAGACAACCTTCAGATAAATGTTAAAAAATTGATTTAGTAACAAAAACATTATATATTTACTTTATGGTGTATTTATAACACTAACTACTTTTTTTTGCTTAATATTACAAAACAAAACATAGTTTAAACACACAATAACAACCTTAACAACCGAATATGAACAGAAGAGAAGCGGTAAAAAGTGTTGCCTTTTTAATGGGCGGCGCGCTATCGGCGACTACAATCGGCGTATTTCTGGA
This sequence comes from uncultured Pedobacter sp., assembly GCA_946478755.1. Next base: position 4,033 of record CAMLDJ010000402.1, read on the forward strand.
AAGTTGCAATTCAACCTCCAATCAAGCTAAAGGCAGTTTATTTACTGAAGACCAGCAAAAGCTAATCACTGAAGTTGCAGACATTATTATTCCTACGACGAGTACACCGGGTGCAAAAGCAGCAGGTGTTGGCCCATTCATTTCCCTGATGGTAAAAGATTGCTATCCTGACGAGGCGCAAAAAGCTTTTGTAAAAGGACTCGACGATCTGGAAAATCAAGCGAAAGACCAATACAAAAAAAGCTTTGTGGAACTAACTGTGCCACAACGCCAGGAGCTATTAGGCAAGCTTCGTGATGCGACAGTTGCAGCAACAAAAGCAGAGAAAGAAAATCTTAACAAGCAGGAGCAGGCCCAAAAAGATGAACAAAAAACCAATCCGGATGAAAAAGCGACATCACCGGTAGAAAATACCGGTACCATCTCCATCCTGCCCAAGGACAAGCCTAAAATGGAACCACGGTTCTTTGCCATTATCAGAGATCTTACCCTACTGGGGTATTTTACTTCAGAAATTGGCGCCACACAGGCGTATTCGTTTGTTGAGATTCCCGGCCGATATGATGGCTGTGTAGATTTGAAACCTGGTCAGAGAGTCTGGTCGTAAACCTTTA